>NZ_JBEZUT010000182.1:0-17456 GCF_040636595.1 Kitasatospora sp. NPDC036755 | reverse complement strand
CCGCGACCGGTGCGGGCGCGACCGCGTCCGCCGGGCCGGTGGCCGGGGCGGGCGCGGCGACGGTACGGGTGCCGCGGGCCGCCTTCCCGGCGGCCGTCGTGTCGGACAGGTCCAGCCCGTGCGTGCCGGTCAGCACCGCGGCGACCGCCACCGCGGACAGCGCGGTGAACAGGGACGGGACCAGGAGTCCGCGGCGGCGCGACCTCTGGCGGCGGTGCTTGCCCATGCCTGTTTCTCCTGCCGGGGCGATCGGGTGGCGTTCGGTCGACGACTATGTCGCCTCAGCCTGGTAGCGATGTGACGGGCTCCTGGGAGCTCGATGAGAAACCCGTCGTCCGCTCGCGCCCTCCGGTGTCAGGATCCGGCGAGCACCGCGTCCAGTTCGCCGGCTCCCGCGAAGGCGGTGTGCGTCCCGGCGGCGGTGCAGGCGAAAGCACCGGCCACCGTACCGGCCCGGGCGCAGTCCAGCGGCGCGCGGCCCCGGAACCAGGCGTACAGGAAACCGGTCACGAAGGCGTCCCCGGCGCCGTTGGTGTCCACCACCGGGCGGCCCGGGTCCACGGCGGGCAGGTGGCGGGGCGCCGGGTCGTCGCGGGTGAGCAGGTGGCAGCCCTCGGCCCCGGCGGTTGCGACGACCACCCGCGCGCGCCCCTCGGCGAGGACCGCGCGCATCACCTCCTCGTGCCGGCCCCGGCAGCCGGCCACCGAGAGGAAGACCAGGTCGGAGCCGAGCGCGTAGTCGCGGTGGTGCGGGTCGATGCCGTCCCAGTCGTGCAGGTCGGTGGAGGTGGTGCGGCCGAGGCGGTGCAGGTCGCCGTACATGTCCCGGTTGACGCCGGTGATGGACAGGTGGACGTGCCGGCTGCGCTCGGCGTACGGCAGGTAGAAGTCGCGGGGCAGCCGCAGGCCGGCGGGGTGGCGGCCGTCGAAGAAGGAGAACCGGCGGCCGGCCGCGTCCACCAGGTTGACCCCGCGCGGGGTGCCGTGCGGGCTCACCAGGTGCGCGAAGTGCAGGCCGTGGCGCGCGTAGTGGGCGCGGACCAGGTCCCCCTGGGCGTCGTCGCCGAGGAAGTCGATGAACGCGGTGCGCAGGCCGAGGTGGTGCGCGCCGAGGGCGACGCCGTTGCCGGTGTGGCCGACGTAGTCCCGCACCGGTTCGACGAAGCGCGAGTCGCCGGGCGGGATCTCCAGCCGCTCGACCCGGACGATGGTGTCCACGCCGGTGCCGCCGACGACGAGCAGGTCGAACTCGGGCAGCATGGCGCCTCCTTGATCCCTGGACGTGCCAGGAGTCAAGCAGGCGCCGGAGGTTGACTGCAAGACCTTGCTGCAAATTTCAGTCGGCCGGTGGCCGCTCCCGCCCCGTCTCCGCGGGAGCCTCGGCCGCGGCCCTGACGTTCGCCCTGACGTCGGCCCGGGCGACGGCCCGCGGGCTCGGCCGCCCGTCCGCCGCCCGCACCGCGGACACCTGGGCGGCCCGGGCGGCGGAAGGCGCTTCCGCCGCCTCCCCGACCGGCACGGCGGTGGCCTCGGCGGGCGCCGGCCGGTGGTCGATCATCAGCACCGCGATCAGCGCGGCCAGCAGCAGGACACCCATCGCCACCCAGGTCGCGACGACGTAGCCGTGCACCGCGCCCTGGGCCCGCACCGCCGGATCGGAGGCGATCCGGGTGGCCAGGAAGCTCGCGGTGGCGCTCGCGGCGACCGTGTTCAGCAAGGCGGTGCCCACCGAACCTCCCACCTGCTGGGCCGAGTTGAGTGTGGCCGCGGCCGCGCCGGCCTCGTTCGGGGCGACCCCGAGGGTGGCCAGGCTCATGGCCGGCATGAAGACCAGGCCCATGCCCAGGCCGATCAGCAGCTCGGCGGGCAGCACCATGCCGGCCCAGGGGCTGCCGACCCGCATCTGGGTCAGCCAGGCCATGCCGCCCGCGGCCAGCAGCAGCCCGGGGCCGACCAGGTAGCGGGTCGGCACCCTCGTCATCATCCGGGCCGCGAAGCCCGTCGAACTCAGCACGATCGCGACCGTCATGGGCAGGAACGACAGGCCGGACACGACCGGCGAGAAGTGCTTGATGGCCTGGAGGTAGTAGGTCAGGAACAGGAACAGGCCGAACATGCCGACCATCGCCAGGCCCACCGAGAGCGCGCCGCCGCCGCGGTTGCGGTCGGCGACGATGTGCAGCGGCAGCAGCGGGTTCGCGGTGCGCCGCTCGACCAGGACGAACACCGCGAGCAGCGCCGCGCCCAGCAGCAGCGAGCCGACCACCAGGGCGTCGCCCCAGCCCCGGTTCACGGCCTCGGAGGTGCCGTAGACGACCGCCAGCAGGCCGCCGCAGCCGAGCAGCGCCCCGGGCAGGTCCAGCCGCGTCCGGCGGCTCTTCTCGACGTGGTCGCGGTTCAGCACGCTGAACGCCGCGAAGGCGGTGACGGCGGCGATCGGCACGTTGACGAACAGGCACCAGCGCCAGTCCAGGTACTCGGTCAGCAGGCCGCCCGCGATGAACCCGATCGCGGAGCCGCCGCCGGCGATCGCGCCGAAGATGCCGAAGGCCGTACTGCGTTCCCGGGGATCGGAGAAGGTGGTGGAGAGCAGCCCCAGCGCGGAGGGGGCGAGCAGGGCGCCGAACGCGCCCTGGAGGGCGCGGGCGCCGAAGAGCATGGCCGGGTCGACCGCCGCGCCGCCGAGGGCGGAGGCGAGGGCGAAGCCCAGCAGGCCGACGGTGAACACGCGCTTGCGGCCGAAGAGGTCGCCCAGCCGGCCGCCGAGCAGCAGCAGGCCGCCGAAGGCGAGCGTGTAGGCGGTGATCACCCACTGCCGGTCGGCGTCCGAGATGCCCAGCTCCCGCTGGGCGGACGGCAGTGCGATGTTCACGATGGTGATGTCGAGCACGATCATGAGCTGGGCGGTGGCGATGACCGCCAGCGCCCACCAGCGGCGGCGGTCCGCGTCCTCATGACCCGTGGCGGTTTGCGCAGGCACTGGTCGAGCCTTCCGGAGTGGGGGCGGAGAGGTCACGCAGTCGCCTTCCAGCCAAACCCCGGCCCGGGCGGATCGCAAGGAAAAACCTTGCCAAATCAGACCTTCGGGACAAAATAACCAGGCCCCCGGGACTCCGGACCGAGTACCGGGGGCCTGCTTCGGGCGTCAGAGCGCCGAGAGCTCCTCGACCAGGTCGTCCAGCCCCAGCGAGCCCTGCGAGAGCGCCGCCATGTGCCAGGCCTTGAGGTCGAACTCCTCGCCGCGCGCCTCGTGCGCCGCCTTCGCCGCCGCCCGTCCGCGCAGCCAGGCGCGCTCGCCGAGCTTGTAGCCGATCGCCTGGCCGGGCAGGCCCAGGTAGCGGACCAGCTCACTGTCCAGGACGTCGGCGGACAGGCCGCAGTACAGGCCGAAGAACTCCCGGGCGTGCTCCGGGGCGACCGGCTCGCCCGGGCGGTACGGGGAGTCCGCCGGGAAGTCCAGGCCCACGTGCATGCCGATGTCGACGATGACCCGCAGCGCGCGCATCATCTGCGCGTTGAGGTAGCCCAGCCGGTGGCCCGGGTCGGTGAGGTAGCCGAGCTCGTCCATCAGGCGCTCGGCGTACAGCGCCCAGCCCTCCAGGTTGGCGCTCACCCCGCCGAGGCTCACCTGGTAGGTGGAGAGCCGGTCCGCGACGTAGTTCCACTGCGCGAGCTGCAGGTGGTGGCCCGGGACCCCCTCGTGGTACCAGGTCGAGACCAGGTCCCAGGTCGGGAAGCGCTCCCGGCCGAGCAGCGGCAGCCAGGTCCGCCCGGGACGGCTGAAGTCCAGCGAGGGAGCGGTGTAGTACGGCGCGGCGGCGCTGCCGGCCGGGGCGATCCTCGACTCGACCCGGGTGACCGGCTCGGCCAGGTCGAAGTGGGTGCCCTGGAGGTCCCGCACCGCCCGGTCCATCAGGCCCTGGAGGTACTCCCGGGCCTCCTCGGCGCCCTCGATCGCCGGACCGTCCGTCTCCAGCCACCGCATCGCCGCCAGCAGGCCCTCGCCCGGGCGGACCTTCTCGGCCTCGGCCTCCATCTGCGCCAGCAGGTCGTGGAACTCGCTCCAGGCCCAGGCGTAGGCCTCGTCCAGGTCCAGGTCGGCACCGGTCCAGTAGCGCACCCAGCGGGCGTAGCGCTCCCGGCCCGCGGTGTCCGGGGCGCCGGCCGCCGCCGGGCCGTACACGTCGCGCAGCCAGTCGCGCAGCTCGGCGAGCGCCTCCGAGGCCGCCTCCGCGTGCTTCACCAGCTCGGGGCGCACGCCCTCCGGCGCGTCCTGGACGAACTGGCCGAACCAGCCCGCCCGTCGCCCGCCGTCGCCCTCGGCCGGCGCGTCCTCGCCCAGCCACTCGGCGAACTGCCCGAGCACCGTGGTCACCTGGCGCGGGCCGGACAGCAGGCCGCGCTCGACGCCCTCGGCCAGCGTCCGCCGGTACTGCTCGAACGCCGCCGGGACCCTCGCCAGGCGGCGGCCGATCACCTGCCACTCGGCCTCGGTGTCGGTGCCCATCAGGGTGAAGGACTCCCGCAGGTCGTGCACCGGGGAACCCAGGTTGCGCAGCGAGCGGAAACCCTCCCCCGCCTCGTGCACGGCCAGTTCGGCGGTCAGCCGCTCGCGCAGCAGCCGGGCGCAGCGGCGCTCCGCCTCGTCCTCGGCGGCGCCGGCCCGCTCGGCCTCGTCGAGCCGGGCCAGGGTGCGGCGGGCGAGGTCGGCGATGGCCTCGGCCCCGGCCGGGGAGAGGTCGGGCAGCCGGTCGTCGTCGAGGTTGACGCCGAGGTAGACCGCGGTCAGCGGGTCGAGCTCGGCCAGTTCGCGGACGTGGTCGTCGGCGATGCGGCGAGGGGTGGCGCCGTCGGCGGTGATCAGTTCTTCAGGCATTCCGACATCATTTCGCGGCGGGCCTGCTTTGCAACCCCTTTGCGAGCGGGGTTCGCCTGCGAAAAATCCGTTCCGCGCGACCGGATCCGATCCGTCCGCAGCCCATTACGCTTGGCCGCCATGGAAGCCAGCCCCGCCCCCGCAGCCGGACAGGCACCCGCCCCCGACGCCCCCGAACCGCGCCCGCGCCGCACCGGCTACCGGCGGCTGCCGGTCCAGCAGCGGCGTGAGCAGCTGATCTCGGTCGCCCTGGAGCTGTTCGCCTCCCGGCCGCCCGAGGAGGTGAGCCTGGACGACGTCGCCGAGGCCGCCGAGGCCTCCCGCCCGCTGGTGTACCGCTACTTCGCCGGCGGCAAGCAGCAGCTGTACGAGGCCGCGCTGCGCACCGCGGCGGACGAGCTGACCAGCCGCTTCGCGGTGCCGCTGAGCGGGCGGCCGTCCGAGCAGCTGGCGGCGGTGCTGGACGGCTACTTCGCCTTCGTGGCCGAGCACGACGCGGGCTACTCGGCGCTGCTGCGCGGCGGTTCGGTGGTGGAGACGGCCCGCACCTCGGCGATCGTGGACGACGTCCGGCGGGCCGCGCTGCGGCGCACGCTGCGCCACCTGGGCGTCCGGCAGGCCGGGCCGCGGCTGACGCTGCTGGTGCGCTCGTGGATCGCGGTGGTCGAGGGCGCGTCGCTGAGCTGGCTGGACGAGGGGCGGACGCTGCCGGTGGCGGAGCTGCGCGACTGGCTGGTGGACCAGTTCACCGCGATGGCGGCGGCGACGGCGCTGCACGACCCGCAGACGGCCGAGGTGCTGGCGGGGGTGCTGGCGCTGGAGGGACCGCGGCCGGAACGCGCGGAGCGGCTGCGGGCGGTGCTCGGCCCGGCGTGACGTTCCCGACCCCCGTGCCAAGGGCCGGGACGGCCTACGCCGTCACGCCGCGCCGAGCACCTGGCGCTGGCGGCCCAGCCCGTCGACCTCGATCTCGACCACGTCGCCCGGGGCGAGGTACGGCGTGCCGGGGCGGCCCAGGGTGACCCCGGCCGGGGTGCCGGTGATGACCACGTCGCCGGGCTCCAGCACCATGAACCGGCTCGCGTAGCGGACCAGTTCGAGCACCGGGAAGACCATCTCCGCGGTGCTGCCGTGCTGGCGCTGCTCGCCGTTGACCCAGAGCCGCAGGGTCAGCGCCTGCGGGTCCGCCACCTCGTCGGCGGTGACCAGCCAGGGCCCGAGCGGGGTGAAGGTCTCCGCCGACTTGCCCTTGTCCCACTGGCCGCCGCGCTCGAACTGGAAGGCCCGCTCGGTGACGTCGTTGGCGATCGTGTACCCGGCGATCACCCCGGCCGCCTCGGCGTGCGAGTCCAGGTAGCGGGCGGTGCGGCCGATCACGACCGCCAGCTCGGCCTCGTAGTCGGTCTTCTCGCCGCCGCGCGGCACCAGCACCTCGTCGTACGGGCCGACCACGGTGGAGCTCGGCTTGAGGAAGATCACCGGCTCGGCCGGGATCGCGGCCCCGGCCTCGGCGGCGTGGTCGCGGTAGTTGAGCCCGATGCCGACCACCTTGCCCGGCCGGGCCACCGGAGCGCCCACCCGCAGGCCGTCGAGGTCCACCACCGGCAGGAGGCCGGCGGCCGCGTCCCGGGCCAGCGCGGCCGGGTCCAGCCCGGCCAGGAAGGCCCCGTCGAGGTCACGGGTCCGCCCCGAGAGGTCGTACGCGGTACCGTCGCCGCCCAGGACGACCGGGCGCTCGGCGCCCGCGGGTCCGACGCGCAGGAGCTTCATCGATCCGTCACCAGCCTTTCGTCGCAGCTCACCGGGGCGGCGCGGACGCCGACCCGAGTCCGGCAACGAGGTATACCAACGCGCCGGGGCGGCGGGCCAGACCGTCCCGGTGGGCGGGATCCTCCCGGTTCCCGCCCCGGCCGCGGGCCCGGTTCGGCGGCCCGCACGGTTGACACCCGGCGGGGCCGGTTCGGCGGCCCGCACGGTCGGCACCCGGCGGGGCCGCTCAGGAGGGGCCGCCGAGCAGCTCCCCCAGGGTGAACGGCCGCGGCCGGCCCGGGCCCAGCCGGGCGGCCTCCCGCTGCCAGTGCGCGAGGTCGCGCCGCGCGTCCGCCCGGGCCTCCGGGGTGGCGCCGGGCAGTCGGGTCAGCCCGTCCAGCAGGGCGACGGCGGCGCCCGGGCTGCCGTCCCGGGCCAGCCAGAGGGCCAGGTCGTGGCAGGTGCGCAGGGTGCGCGGGTCCTCCGGGCCGCAGATCCGGGCGAAGTCGGGGACGAGCGCGGTGAGGATCTCCACCGCCTCCGCCGCCGAGCCGGCCTCGCCGTGCTGCCAGGCGCGGTCGGCCCGCCGGCGCAGCTGCTCCGGGCTGGGGTCGTCCGGGCGCAGCACCCCGGGCTGGACGCCGCGCAGCCGCTCCAGCACCTCGGCCGCGCCGGACGGCCGCTGTTCGGGCCGCTTGGCGAGCAGTTCGGCGATCAGCCCGGCCAGTGCCGGGTCCTTGCTGCGCACCCGGGGCGGAACCTCCTCCAGGTGCTTGTACATGTACTCGGCGGCCGAGGCGGCGCGGAACGGGCGGGCACCGGCGCAGACCTCGTACAGCATGATGCCGAGCGCGTAGAGGTCGGCCCGGCCGTCCACCGCGCCGCCGGACCAGCACTCGGGGGCCAGGTACGGGACGGTGCCGACCACGTTGCCGGTGGAGGTGAGCCGGACGGTCTGGGTGACCAGTCGGGCGATGCCGAAGTCCAGGACCTTGGCGCGCTCGTCCCCCTCGGTGATCATCACGTTCTCGGGCTTGATGTCCCGGTGGACGATCCCCGAGCGGTGCGCGGCGTCCAGCGCCTTGCACACGTGCCGCATCCAGCGCAGCGCCTGCTTGTGGTCCGGCCGCCCCGTCCTGAGCACCTCGGACAGCACTCGGCCGCGGACCAGCTCCATCACCAGGTACGGGATCTTGCCGGAGGCCGTCTCGGTCCAGCCGTAGTCGTACACGGTCACGATGTGCTGGCTGTTGAGGCTCCCGGCCGTCCGGGCCTCGCGGACGAACCGGCTGACCGCCTCCCGGTCGGTGGCGTGCTCGGCGAGCAGCACCTTGACCGCGACCTCCCGGTCGATGGTCGTGTCGGTCGCCCGCCAGACCACCCCGAAACCGCCCCTGCCCAGCTTCTGCTCCAGCCGGAAGCGTCCGCCGAGCACCTCGCCCTGCTCCATGCCCTCCCCCAACTCGACCGCGACCGCACGCCGTTCGCCGTCGGAGGGGTCACCATAGCGGCGGGCGGGGACGAACGGGTGAACGAGCCCGGACCGGTGCGCTACGGCTTCGGCCGGGGCAGTCCGGGCGGGTTGATCTCGGAGGCCGCCACGGCCTCGGTGTCCAGGCCCCAGCGCTTGAGCACCTGCCCGTAGCTGCCGTTGCGGATCACCTCGTCGATCGCCCCGTTCAGCGCCCTGACCAGCCCGTTGTCCTTCCGGGTGGTCGCCGCGATCTTGCCGATGACGTCCGCGCCGCCGCCCGAGTAGGTGCCGACGACCTCCGTCTGGCCGGTCTGCACGGCGTGGAAGGCCAGACTGGGGTTGGGGCCGCTGTAGACCTCGATCCGGCCGGAGGAGAGCGCCAGGTAGTACTCGGTGCCCTGGAAGTACTTGATGTCGATCGGCTTGAGGCCGTTCCTGACGTTCTCCTCGCTCCAGGAGACCAGCAGCTTCTCCTGGTTGGTGCCGGTGGCGACGCCGACCGTCTTCCCGGCGAGGTCCCGGGCGCCGGTGACCTTGAGGCCGCTGCCCTTCTTCGCCTCGAAGCCGAGGACGTCCAGCCGGTAGGTGGCGAAGTCGTACTTCTCCTTGCGCTCCTCGGTGACGGTGATGTTGGAGAGGCCGACGTCGTACTTGCCGCTGTCCAGGCCGACGAAGATGTTCTCCCAGGAGACCGGGTTGAACTCGACCCTGAGGCCCAGCACGTTGCCGATCAGCGAGGCGAGGTCCGGCTCGACGCCGATGACGGTCCTGTCGTCGTTCGCGTAGAAGTCCAGCGGCGGGGTGGTGCCGATCGAGTCGACCACGGTCAGCGTCCCCTTCTTCCTGATCTCCTCCGGGACGAGCGCGGCGATCGCGTCGACCTTGGGCGTGGTGACCCGGTTCTGGTTCGGCGACAGGTTCACCACGGTGCCGTCGGGCGCGGTGCCGCCCCCGGCCGGGGCGAGGTCCGCCGCGGCGCCCGTGGCGGTGCTGCCGCAGCCGGCCAGGGCGAGGGCGGCGGCGAGCGCGCCGGCGGCGGTCACGAGGGCGCGGCGGGGTAGGGACACGGCGGGACTCCTGCTCGGTGAAGGTGGCGTGGTGTCTGGGCGGGGGCGGGGGCGGGGAGCGGGCGGGTCAGAGCACCTTGGCCAGGAAGGCCCGGGTGCGCTCGTGCCGCGGCCGGTCCAGGACCTCGGCGGGCGGGCCCTGCTCGACCACCACGCCGCCGTCCATGAAGACCACGGTGTCGGCGACCTCGCGGGCGAAGCCGATCTCGTGGGTGACCACGATCATCGTGGTGCCGCTGCGGGCCAGGTCCTTGATGACGTCCAGCACCTCGCCTACCAGCTCCGGGTCGAGCGCCGAGGTCGGCTCGTCGAACAGCAGCACCTTCGGCTCCAGCGCCAGCGCCCGGGCGATCGCCACCCGCTGCTGCTGCCCGCCGGACAGCTGCCGGGGGTAGGCGGCGGCCTTGTCCGCCAGCCCGACCCGCTCCAGCAGCGCCAGCGCCGTCGCCCTGGCCTCGGCCTTGGGACGGCGCAGCGCGGCGACCGGCGCCTCCACCAGGTTCTCCAGCACGGTGAGGTGCGGGAACAGGTTGAAGTTCTGGAACACGAAGCCGATGCCGGTGCGCTGGCGCAGCACCTCGCGCTCCTTGAGCTCGTACAGCCGGTCCCCGGAGCGGCGGTAGCCGATCAGTTCGCCGTCGATGGCGACGTGGCCGCGGTCCAGCTTCTCCAGGTGGTTGATCGCGCGCAGCAGGGTGGACTTGCCGGAGCCGGACGGGCCGAGCACCACGGTCACCGAGCCCGCCGGGACGTCCAGGTCGACGCCGCGCAGCACCTCCAGCCGGCCGAAGCTCTTGTGCAGGCCGCGGACCTGCACCATCGGGGCGGCCGGGGGCGGTCCGGCCGGGTTCGGGCCGGGCTTCGTCAGGGTGGTCACGGCTGTCCTCCGGAGGTGCGGGCGGCGGCGGGACCCGTGCCCGGCCGCAGGCCGCGGGCGAAGGCCCGGGCGCGCTGCCAGGGGGTGGGCGGCGGGGTGCGTCGGGTGCCGCGGGCGAAGCGGCGCTCGACGTAGTACTGGCCGATCGAGAGCACGGTGGTCAGCAGCACGTACCAGACGGTGGCGACCATCAGCAGCGGCACCACCCGGCCGGTGCGGCCGTAGATGACCTGGGCCTGGTAGAAGAGCTCGCCGATCGCCATCACGTAGACCACCGAGGTGCCCTTGAGCAGCGAGACCACCTCGTTGGCGGCGGCCGGCAGGATGCCGCGCATGGCCTGCGGCAGCACGATCCGCAGGCCCTGGCGCCAGGGCGGGATGCCGAGCGCGGCGGCGGCCTCCCGCTGGCCGGCGTCCACCGCGACGATGCCGCCGCGGATGATCTCGGCGGCGAACGCGGCCTGGTGCAGCCCGAGGCCGAGCACCGCCGCGCCGAGCGCGCCGAGCACCCCGACCGTCTCGACGTCGCCGAAGGTCGGGCCGAAGGGGATGCCGATCCCGAACCGCTTGTACAGGTAGGAGAGGTTGAACCAGAAGACCAGCTGGACGATCAGCGGGATCGAGCGGAACACCCACACGTAGGCCCAGGCGATGGACCGCAGGATCGCGCTGCGGGACAGCCGCATCGCGGCCACCGCGGCGCCCAGCAGGAAGCCCAGTACCGTGCCGTAGGCGGTGAGTTCGAGGGTCCGTCCGATCGCCCGGAGGATGGTGTCGGCGGTGAAGTAGAGCCGGAAGGTCGCCCAGTCCCAGCCGGGGTTGGTGGCCAGGCCGTGGGCGAACTGGGCGAGCACGACCAGCGCGGCGAGCCCGACGGCCCAGCGCCAGGGGTGGCGGGCGGGGACGGTCCGCAGGCCGGCCAGTTCGTCGAGGTCGAGGGCGGCCGGGGCCGGGGCCGGCCCGGACGGGGGCGGGGGTGTCGGCGGCGTCGGCGGCGCCGCGGTGCTGACGGTCATCGGGGACTCCTTGGACGGCGGGCGGCGGGCGGCGGGCGGGGCAGCGCCGCTCAGGCGTGCTCGGGCGGGCTGATCTGCGACTCCGTGATCGCCGACTCGGCGACCCCCCACTTGCGCAGGATCCGCTCGTACGTCCCGTCCTTGATCAGCTGGTTGACCGCCGCCTGGAGGGCCGGGGCGAGCTTCGAGCCCTTCTTCAGCGCGAAGCCGACGTCGAGGCGGTGGAACTCGCCGAGGAAGCGGGTCCCGGAGGCCTCCTGCGCGGCCTGGTGGCGCAGGCCGTTGATGGTGGACATCACGACGTCCACCCGCCCCTGCTGGAGGCCGGTCAGCAGGGCGCCGCCCTCGCTGAACGCCTTGACCTCGTACGGCTTGCGACCCGCGTCGGCGCAGACGTTCCGCCGGCTGTTGAGGGTGGTCTCGAAGGTGGTGCCGGCGCCGGTGCCGACGGTCAGTCCGCACAGCTGGACGAGGTCGGTGACCGGCTGGATCGCGGTGTTGTCCTTCTTCACCGCGAAGCCCTGGCCGTCGTCGATGTAGGTGACGAAGTCGATGGTCTTCAGCCGGGCCGCGGTGACCCCGAAGTTGCCGGTGCCGACGTCGAACTTCCCGCTGTCCAGGGCGGGCAGGATGGTCTCGAAGGCGGCCTCCTCGCGCTGCACGGTCAGGCCGAGCAGCTTGGCCACCGCGTCGGTGAAGTCCACGTCGATCCCGGCGGGCTTCTTGCTGACCTGGTCGGCGTAGAACGCGCTGGGCGGCGAGCCGAAGGAGGAGCCGAACTTCAGCGTGCCGGCCCTGCGGACCTCCTCGGGCAGCAGCGCGGCGGCGGCCTCGGAGGTCCGCAGGCCGGAGACGAGGTCCTCGGTGGCGGTGGCGGCCGGACCGCCCGCCACCGCCGCGCCCGCGATCTTCGGGTCCGAGCCGCAGGCGGCCAGGGCCAGGACCGGCAGCAGGGCGGCGGTCGCGAGCAGGCGGCGGCGGACGGTGCTGGTTCTCACGGGGGGCCTTTCAGGAGGTCGGGGCCAGGACTGGCAACTGCTCCGCGGCGGCGGGCAGTTGCTTCTCGAAGGGGAGCGGGCCGATGGTCAGGGGGTCGGCCGAGACGTCGAACAGCGGGGTGTAGCCGGCCGCCAGGTAGAGGCCCTTGGCCTCGGGCTGACGCGGTCCGGTGGTGAGGTAGAAGCGGGTGTAGCCGGCCGCGGCCGCCGTCCGCTCCAGTTCGGCCAGCACCCGGCGGGCCAGGCCCCGGCGGCGGTGCGCGGAGTGCGTCCACATCCGCTTCACCTCGGCGGTGGACTCGTCGCGGCGCTTGTAGGCGCCGCCGGCCACCGGCTCACCGTCCTCCAGCAGGAGGAGCAGCACGCCGTGCGGCTCGGCGAAGGCCTCGTTCGGGTAGCGGGTCATCTCCTGGTGCGCCTCGGGGCCGTACCGGGTGACGTACTCGTGGGTCAGCTCGCGCAGCAGCGGCTGGGCCAGCGGGTCGTCGACGGCGACCCGGCGGAAGTCGGCCGCGGGCGACGGAACCGCGCCGACACCGATGCTCGAACCCGCGCTCACGCCCCCGCTCACGCCTGCGCCGCGATCAGCTGGTGGCGGTCGCGCTCGGCCCGGGCGGCCCGGGCGGCCCGGGCGGCGTCCCGCTTGGCGACCTCCTCGCGGACGATCGGGATGACGTACCGGCCGAAGTCGATCGCGTCGTCCACCAGGTCGTAGCCGCGCGCGGAGAGGATGTCCACGCCGAGGTCGTAGTAGTCGAGCAGCGCCTGGGCGACCGTCTCCGGGGTGCCGACCAGCGCGTTGGAGTTGCCCGCCCCGCCGGTGGCCGCGGCGGTCGGGGTCCACAGCGCGCGGTCGTAGCGCTCGCCGGCCTCGGCGATCTCGATCAGCCGCCGGGAGCCGACGTTCTCGGGTGCCACGGCCCCGGGTGCCACGGGCTCGGGCGTCACGGCCCCCGGGGCGGCCCCCGGCCGGTTCGCGCCCCGGCGGGCCCGGATCGCGGCCACCGTCCGGTGGGCCTTCTCCCAGGCCAGGTCCTCGGTCGGCGCGATGATCGGCCGGAACGCCACCTGGATCCGCGGCACGTCGGTGCGCCCGGCGGCCCGGGCCGCCTCCTTCACCCGCTCGATCTGCTCGGCGGTGCGGGCCAGCGGCTCGCCCCAGAGGCAGTAGATGTCCGCCTCGGCGCCGCCGGCCGCGTAGGCCGCGTCCGAGGAGCCGCCGAAGGAGACGTCGGGGCGCGGGAGTTGGACGGGGAAGACGTCCGAGACGAAGTCGTTGAAGCGGTAGTACGGGCCCTCGTGGTCGAAGGGCTCCCGGCTGGTCCAGGCCTTCTTGACGATGCCGATGTACTCGCGGGTGCGCTCGTAGCGCTGGTCCTTGGTCAGGAAGTCGCCCTCGCGCTGCTGTTCGTGGTCGTTGCCGCCGGTGATGAAGTGCACGGTCAGCCGGCCGTCGCTGATCCGGTCGAGGGTCGCGAAGGTCTTGGCCGCGAAGGTCGGGTAGGAGACGTTCGGCCGGTGCGCCAGCAGGATCTGGAGGCGGTCCAGGTGCGAGGCGAGGAAGGCGGCCGCGGCGGCCGGCTCCGGGGCGCCGGCCCCGTAGGCGAAGAGCACCCGGTCCCAGCCGTGGTCCTCGTGCGCCCGGGCCAGCCGCAGGGTGTAGTCGCGGTCGAAGGCGGCGGTGGTGCGGGCGGTGGTCTCCGAACCGTCGCCGGTGGCGGCGATGCCGAGGAATTCGACGGGCATGGCGGAACCTTTCGGGTGGGCGGGACTCCGTCGGGCCGCGGGTGGGCAGCCCGGAGGCGGCCGCGGCGGGGCGGCCGTCGAGCGGGGTGGCGGTGGAAGCGGGGGTGACGGTGGAAGGGGTGGGGAGACTGCCGGAGCGCAGTGCCGGTTCATCGGCTTCATCGGCTTCGTCGGCGGCAGCGGGGGCGCCCGGCGCGTCGTCGGCCGGCGGCCGACGGAACCGGCCGCGACGGGGCGGACCGAGGGAGGGCTCCCCGTCGGGGGATCAGGCCGGACGGGCGGCCCGCTGCCGGGTCAGCCGCGACACGCCGCGGACCACACCCGACCGAAGTCGATGTGGTCGCGACTGACCAGGGGCTGCTCGGCGTACATGGCCCCAAGTTGAACAGTCGGCCGATCGGTACGTCAACCATCCATCATTGCCGCACTGTTGCGATCTCCTGTCGCTTTTCCTACATGCCCCGACCGACCCCTTCCACACCCCGATCACCCTTGACAGCCGTCGATCGCGCATGCGTACGATCGGCGCGGAGTGCAGTGCCATGCGCCGGCCGTGTTGAGGGACACGGGCCGCGCCCCGCGTACGTGACCACCGCCGTACCCTCCCGCCCGCACTCCGCCCAGGAGCCGCCGCCATGGCCACCCCGCAGGACGTCCTGCCCGCCCCCTCCCTCGTCGACCGCCCCACCGCGCCACCCGCCACCGAGGCCCGGATCGTCGCCCGCCGCAAGCCCGGTCAGTGGGCCGCCGCCGCCGTCGCCCTGCTGCTGGCCGCGATGGCGCTCAACTCGGTGATCCGCAACAAGGCCTTCCGGTGGAGCGTGGTCGCCGACTGGTTCACCGCCCGCTCGGTGCTCAACGGGCTCACCCTGACCCTCTGGCTGACCGCCGTCACCCTCGCCCTCGGCTTCCTGCTCGGCACCCTCCTCGCCACCATGCGGCTGTCCGCCAACCCGGTCCTGCGCACGCTCAGTTGGGCCTACATCTGGGTGTTCCGCTCCACCCCGCCGCTGGTGCAGCTGCTGTTCTTCTTCAACATCGGCGCGCTCTACCCGACCCTCGGCCTCGGCATCCCGTTCGGCCCCGAGTTCGTCACGGTGCGGACGGTGAACCTGATGGGCCCCACCCTGACCGCCGTCATCGGCCTCACCCTGCTGGAGACCGCGTACGCCGCCGAGGTGATCCGCGGCGGCATCCTCTCCGTGGACCGCGGCCAGCTGGAGGCGGCGTCCGCGCTCGGCCTCGGCCGGTGGCGGGTACTGCGCCGGATCGTGGTGCCGCAGGCCATGCGGGCGATCGTGCCGACCGCCGGGAACATGCTGATCGGGGCGCTCAAGGGCACCAGCATCGTCAGCGTGCTGGCCGTCTCCGACCTGCTCTACTCGGTGCAGCTGGTCTACCTCCAGTCGTACCAGGTCATCCCGATGCTGATGGTCGCCACCATCTGGTACCTGGTGGTCACCACCCTGCTGTCCATCGGCCAGTACTACGTGGAACGGCACTTCGCCCGGGGCGCCACCCGCGACGGCCTGCCGCCCACCCCGCTGCAGCGGGCCCGGGCGGCCTTCGCCAGGGTGGTGCGGGCACATGAGTGAGCGCAGCGGGCGAATCATCGCGGACAGCGCCCTCGTCATCGTCGGGGCCGGCCCGCGCGGCACCGCGCTGCTGGAGCGGCTCGCCGCCAATGCCGCCGAACTCCTGCCCGCCGGGCGACCGTTGGCGATCCACCTGGTCGACCCGTACCCGCCGGGCGGGGGCCGGATCTGGCGCCACGACCAGTCCCCGCTGCTGCGGATGAACTCGATGGCGGAGGACGTCACCATGTTCACCGACGAGCGCTCCACCCTCGAAGGGCCGGTCCGCCCCGGCCCCTCGCTGGCCGAATGGGCGCCGCGGCAAGAGGAGTTCGCGCCCTACCGGACGGTCGCCGACCCGGCCGTCCGGGCCGAGCTGCGCACCCTCGAACCCACCGACTTCCCCACCCGCCGGGCCCAGAGCGCCTACCTGGACTGGGTGTTCCGCCGCGCCGTCGCCGACCTGCCGGCACACGTCACGGTCACCGTCCACCGCGACACCGTCCGGCGGATCGAGGGCCCGGCCGACGGCCCGCAGACCGTCCACCTCACCGACCGGACGCTCACCGCCGACCACGTCGTCCTCACCCTCGGCCACCTCGACTCCGCCCCGCACCCGCGCTTCGCCGCCGACGCCGAGTTCGCCGCCCGGCACGGCCGCTTCCACCTCCCGCCCGCCTACACCGCCGACACGGCCGCCGAGCTGGCGGGCCTGGCCCCCGGCGAGCAGGTGGTGGTGCGCGGCCTCGGCCTCGCCTCGGTGGATCTGATCGCCCTGCTCACCGAGGGCCGCGGCGGCCGCTTCGAACCCACCGGGGACGGGCCCGCGCTGCGCTACCTCCCGTCCGGGCGCGAGCCGGTGCTCCACCTCGGCTCGCGGCGCGGCGTCCCGTACCACTCCAAGACCGGCTACCGCCTCCAGGGGCCGCCCGCCCCGCTCCCCCGGTACTTCGACAAGGCCGCCGTGGACGCCGTGCTCGCCACCGGCGGACCGCTCGAACTGCGGCGCGACTTCTGGCCGTTGATGGCCAAGGAGATCGGCTTCGGGCACTACCACGAGCTGTTCCACGCCCACCCCGAACGCACCGCCCTGCCCTGGCCGGAGTTCCTCGCCCGCTACGACCGCCACGGCTGGTACTCCCCCGAACTCGCCGCCCTGGTCGCCGAGGCCGTCCCCGACCCGGCCGACCGGATCGACTTCGAACGGCTCGACCACCCGCTGGCCGGGCTCGAACTCGGCACCGACGAGGAGCTCCAGGCCCACCTGCGCGGGTACGTCGCCGCGGACGCAGACCGCCGCGCCGACCCCGCGCACAGCGCCGACCTCGGCGCCTTCCTCGCCCTGCTCTCCCTGTTCGGCCAGCTCCCCCGGGTGACGGCGAGCGGCCGGCTCACCGCCCGCTCGATCGCCGAGGAGGTGGACGAGTGGTTCTTCGGCTACTTCAGCTTCCTCGCCTCCGGCCCGCCCGGCTTCCGGCTGCGCCAGCTGCTCGCCCTCTCCGAGGCCGGGGTGGTGCGCTTCCTCGGTGCGGACGTGCGGGTCGAACGGGACGAGGCGAGCGGCACCTGGCGGGCCTCCGGCGCCACCGTGCCCGGCCACCGCGTCAGCGCGACGGCGCTGGTCGAGGCGTACCTGCCCAAGCACGAACTGGCCCGCACCCTGGACCCGCTGCTGCGCGAACTGCACCGCACCGGCCGTGTCGTCGAGGAGGTGGTCACCGACCCGGACCACACCCACCGCTCCGGCCTGGTCACCATCGCCCCCGCCGACAGCCGGCTGCTCGACCCGGCCCTCGGCGGCGCCCCGCACCCGCGCCGCACCGCCCTCGGCCCGCACACCAGCCTGCGCGCGGCCGCCGCCTTCGCCCGCCCCCGCACCGACGCCCCGGGCTTCCGGCAGAACGACTCCGCCGCCCGCGCCCTGCTCCGGGCCCTGGCCGCCCTCCCGGCGACCCCGGCACTGGTGGGGTGACGCGGGCTAGGGCCAATGCCGGTGACTTTAAGTGGTGCTACGCGGGGTGATGGTGGGTGCTACGGGTTGTGGTGGTGGCCAGTTGCGGTGCTGGGCCCGTTTGAGGG
>NZ_JBEZUT010000181.1:0-17508 GCF_040636595.1 Kitasatospora sp. NPDC036755 | reverse complement strand
CGGGCGCCGGGGCCGCCTCCCGGGGCCCCGGCGCTCGGCCGGCGGTGCTCGACCGAAGGCGCTCGGCCGGTGGTGCTCGGCCGACGGCGCTGGCTCAACCGGCACGGCCGGTAGGTCAGTTGACGCAGTACCCGGCCGGCGGCAGCCACTCCGGACCGACCAGCCGCTGTTCCGGCTCGTTCAGCGTGATCCGGATCCCCACCGTCCCGGCCAGTCCGACCCTGAACCGGCTGCGGGCCAGCGCGATCAGTGCCGTCAGGCCGTACTTGTTGATCAGTGAGGTGCGGTAGCGCGCGGTGTCGTCCGCGTCGCAGAGCCGTGCCCGGGCCGGGACCTGGCGGCCGGTGGGGCGCCCGTGGGCGTCGCACGGGCCGATCAGCACCCGGGGCCGGCGGCGGATCCGTTCGGCCTCGCCGGAGTGGGCCGGGGCCCAGACTCCGAGGGCCGGGCCGTCCGGCACCACCCAGAGCGGTGACTCCAGTCGGCTGCCGTCCTCGTCGAAGGTGGTGAGCAGGAGGTACCTGCTGTCGGCGAGCCGGTCGGTCGGGTCGGTCCGTCGGGCCCGGTGGGTCCGGTCCGTTCGGTGGTGCACCTGTCCTCCCTGTGCCGTCGGGGGGCGGGTCGGTGCCCGTGGCCCTCGGTGGTCTCGCGGAACTCCTCGGCGGTCGGCTCGGGGATCCGGCCGTTGTCGCCGTGGAACCCGCGGGAGAGCCGGGTTCGGGTGCGGGTGAGCACCCCCGCCGGGCGGGCCACTCCATTCTCGTCCACCGGGGCGGGCGGTTCGAGGGGGCGGGGCTGTTCGTGCGCCGCGAGCCGGCGCGGTCCATACGCCCGGATCGGGCCGACGGCCGCGATCGCCGCCACCCGTGGGGCGGCATCCGGGGCGGGGACGCCCCGAGCGGGACGTACGAGTCGCCGTGGACCGCCTCGCCCGGGCCGGACCGGCACGGCGGATTCGGCCGGACACGTTCGCGGGAGGGCCGTCCGGCGCGCGGCGTCCGGGAGGGACGGTGCGTCCGGGACAGGCGGAGGCCGCCCCCGGAGCGCCGGGGGCGGCCAGGGGCGGTACGAGGGCGCCGGTGGCGGTGCGCCCCCGGGCCGCTCAAGGCGCGCCCTAGTAGAGGAACTCCTCGATCTCGGCGATCAGCCCGCCCTCGAACCGGAAGTAGACGGTGGCGTGGACCCGGCTGTCGGTGCCGTCCGGTGCCACCAGGTGCAGGACGTGCTGCTGGAGCACCTCGCCGGGCCGGTGGAACCGGCGCACGACCTCGAACCGCAGCGAGTCGACGCCGTCGAGGAACGCGGTGATCTGCTCCAGCCGGGCGTCGATCGTCCGGGTGCCCTCGCCGTCGTTCTGCCACACCGTGGCGCCGGGGGTGTGCAGGGCGCGGAAGCCGGCGAGGTCGCGCGACTCCATCAGTCGCAGCCCCGCGGTCAGGACCGCGTCGATCTCCCGCTCCGTGCCGGGATCCTGTGCCATGGGTTCTCCGTTCGACGGGAACGGCGGTCCGTGGACCGCCGGTTGACGGTGCGTCGATGCGATCGGCGCAGTCGGTGCAGTCAGGCTACGTCGGTCCCTGGGGCCGCGTCAGGGGCGTGCGTCCAGCAACCCGAGGCCGCGCAGGTCGGTGACGTACTTGGTGACGAGGCCGGGCGACAGCCGCGGCACGTCCCGGTCCGGCCCGATCCCGGCCGCCCGCACCGCGGCCCGGAACCGCGGCGCCGGGGCGGGGCGGTCGCCGCCGGGCCGCTCGAACGCGTGCAGCAGGGGCAGCAGCGAGTGGGTGCGCTGCCGTTCCGGCAGGGCCCGGACCGCGGTCGTGAAGCGGGCGAACCAGTCGTCGTAGTCGTCGATGCGCCGGATCGGGTGGCCCTCCTCGACGAGCCGGTCCACGAAGGCGTCCAGCGAGGCGCCGTCGGGGTGCGGGTTCCAGGCGTTGAAGGTGCGGTGGGTGCGGTGGCCGTCCGGGCCCGGGGCGCCCAGCGCGGTGACCGCCTCGGCGAGGAAGTCGACCGGGAGGCCCTCGTGGGGCACCGGCACGCCGTCCGGGTGGAAGGACCGGGGGGCGATCCCGGTGGCCACCAGGCTGAGGACCAGCCGGGTGAACACGTCCGGCACGTTCAGCTGTCCGGGGTAGCTGCCGTGCGCGAGGATCATGCCCGACCGGAACGTGCTGACCGGGAGGCCGTACCGTTCGGCGGCCTCCCGCAGCAGCACCTCGCCGGCCCACTTGCCGGCGGCGTACCCGTCGGCGTAGCCGCGGCCGAGGCGGCGGTGCGGGATCGTCTCCCGGACGTCGGCGTCCTCGTCGAGCACGTCCGGCCCGGCCGTGCCGCGCACCGCCACCGTGGACAGGTAGGTGAAGGGCTTGAGCCGCTCGGTGAGCGCCAGCCGGACGAGTTCGGCGGTCCCGGTGACGTTGGGTCCGAACAGCTCCGCGTAGGGCAGCACGTGGTTGACCAGCGCGGCCGGGTGGACGATCCGGTCCACCGACCCGGCCAGCCCGTTCCACACCGCCCGGTCCAGGCCCAGGCGCGGCTCGGCGAGGTCCCCGGCGAGGACGGTCAGCGTGCCCGGAGCCAGCTCCCGGTACAGCCGGGACGCCTCGCCCCCGGGGCCGAAGGCCCGGTCGAGCCGGTCGGCCGCGTCCGCCGGTGTCCGGCCCCGGACCAGGCAGACCAGCCGTCCGCCGGACGGGGCCAGCCGGCGGAGCCACTCCAGGCAGAGGAAGCGGCCGAGGAACCCGTTGGCGCCGGTGAGCAGGACGGTCCGCGGGGACTCCGTGGGGCCCGGCAGGCCCGGCGCGGCGGCCAGCGTCGAGGCGTCGACGAACCGGTCGGGGGTGAGGTCGCGGGCCCGGACCTCGGTCGCGCCCGGGCCGTGCACGGAGGCGGACGTGGGCCTGGCCTCCGGGGCGGTGCGCCGGGCCTCGACGTACGCGGCGACGCCCGCCAGGTCGGTGGTCGGGCCGATGACGACGCCGACCGGCACCTCGACGTCCAGGACCTCCTTCAGGAGGGTGGTGAAGGACAGCGCGGAGAGCGAGTCGCCGCCGAGGTCGGTGAAGCGCGCGCTGCCGTCCGCTCCGGCGTCGGCCCGGCCCAGGACGGCGCGCACGGCCCGCGCCACGGTCTCCTCGACCGGCCGGTCGGCGCCGGTCCGGCGCAGTTCCCGCAGCTGCCGGCCCTGTTCGTCGGCGAGTTCGGCGTAGCGCCGTTCCAGTGCCTCGCCGTAGCGCTCCAGGAGCTTGGGGCGCAGCAGTTTGTGGCTGTCGGAGAGCAGGCCGTTGGCCGGGCTGAAGGGCTCGGTCTCCACCAGGAAGTCCCGGGGCACCTCGTACGGGTTGAGGCCGCTCTCGCCCGCCGTGCGCCGCAGTTCCCGGTCGACCAGCCGCTTGAGTTCGCGCGGATCTCCCGCGGTGCGGGCGATCGCGTCCGCGGTGGGCACCACCACGGCGAGCAGGTGGGAGCGCTCGCTGCTGCCGTACACGAACACCTGCCGGATCAGCGGACTGCCGAGGAAGACGCCCTCCAGCCGGGAGACGGTGACGAACTCGCCCTGGGACAGCTTGAGCACGTCCTTGGTGCGGCCGACGTACACCAGCCGGTCCGGGCCGACCTCGGCCATGATGTCGCCGGTGCGGTAGTAGCCGTCCTCGTCGAAGACGGCCGCGGTGAGTTCGGGCCGGCGGTAGTACCCGGGGATGGCGGCGCTCGTCCTGAGCAGCAACTCGCCGCGCGGGTGCGGCAGGTCGGTGGTGAAGCAGCCCAGCTCCGGGACGTCGGCCAGCTTGTAGTCGAGGACGGGCGGGCGCTGCACCACGGTGTCGAGCAGGACCCCGCCGGCCTCGGTCGAGCCGTACCCGGTGTGCAGGTGCAGCCCCAGGCAGGATTCGACGAACTCCGCGACCTCGGCGGACAGCGGCGCCGTCCCGCAGAAGGCCTTCGCCACCCGACCGCCCAGGACGGTCTCCCGCAGGTGGGCCTTCACGGCCGCGTCGACGTCGCCGTCCTCGCCGGCCCGCCGGTCGAGCTCGCTCCGGTACTGCTGGAAGAGCATGTCGCAGATCCGGGGCACCATGGTCAGCTCGGTCGGGCGGACCAGCGCGATGTCCTCGAACAGGCAGGACAGGTCGCTCCTGGCGGTGAAACAGCCCAGCCCGCCCCGGGCGAGCGTGCCCAGCACCGACATCCGGCCGGCCTGGTGGCTCTGCGGCATGTAGTGGACGACGACCGACGGCACGTCGGCGGGCCCGTAGACGAACCCCCACCAGGCGTTGCGGGCCAGCCGCTGCGGGTACATCGCCCCCTTCGGGGCGCCGGTGCTGCCGGAGGTGTAGAGGAGCAGGGCCAGCGGATCCTCGCCCGGGGCGGGCACGTGCAGCGGGGGCTCGGGCAGCAGGGCGCCGCGCCCGACCGCCGCGGTGAGCGTGTCGAGCACGGCGGTGCCGCCGGCCTCGGCCAGCCGCCGGGCCGCGGCCTCCACGGCCGCGCGCTCGTCGGGGGCCCCGGGGCGGTGGTCGAACACCAGGAGGTGGCGGACCGACGGCTGCCCGAGCACCGCGGCGACGGCGGTCTCCAGCCGTTCGACGCTGGTGGCGAGGACCCGGGGCTCGGTCTCCGCGACGATCGGCGCCAGCTGGGAGAGCGGCGCGCTGGCGTGCAGCGGCACGGAGACCAGGCCCAGGTGGACGCCGGCGAGGTCGACGGTCGCGTAGTCGGTGCTGCTGAAGCCGAGGACGCAGATCCGGTCGCCGGGGGCCAGCCGGTACCGGGGCTCGTGCGCCCACGCGCCGGCGAGCGCCCGCACCCGGGCCCACAGCTCCCGGTAGCTGACGGTCTCGTACCTCGGCAGCAGCCGCCCCGTCGCGCCGTCGCGGGCGCGTTCGCCCAGGGCGGGCCGGTCCCCGTAGGCCGTCATGACGGTCGCCATGATCTCGGCCGGGCCGGTGCCCGGATCGGCGAGCGCGGCCCGGACGGCCTCCGACTGCCCCGTCGTGCCGGGCCCGGTCGTGACGGGGCTCACCAGGCGACCGGCAGGGCTTCCGCCCCGCGGATCAGGCGCTCGGTGCGCCAGCTGATCCGCTCGGACGGGACGGCCAGATGCAGCCCCGGCAGCCGGCGGACCAGCGAGTCGAGCACGGTGCGCAGCTCCATCCTGGCGAGCTGCGCGCCGAGGCAGTGGTGCACGCCGTGTCCGAAGGTGACGTGCGGGGCCGCGTCGCGGTGGAAGTCGATCACCTCGGGCCGCTCGAAGACCTCCGGGTCCCGGTTGGCCAGCCCGAGTTCGGCGACCACCGCCTCGCCCTTGCGGATGGTCTGCCCGCTGAGCTCGATGTCCTCCAGGGCGATCCGGGTGAACCCGGCGGTGGCGCTGATCGGGACGATCCGGGAGAGTTCCTCCACCGCGTCGGGGATCAGTCCGGGATCGGCGACCAGCGACCGCCACAGCTCCGGGCGGGTCAACAGGGTGTAGACGAAGTTGCCGATCTGGTTGGCGGTGGCCTCCTGGCCGGCGGACAGCAGGCTGACCCCGAGGCCGACCAGCTCCTCCTCGGTGAGCGAGTTCTCCTCGCCCTCGACGGAGGCCAGTTCGCCGAGCAGGTCGGAGGTGGGGTGCACCCGCCGTTCGCCGACCAGGCCCGCCAGGTAGTCGTTGAGGTGCCCGCGGTCGCGCGCGGACAGCTCGGGGTCGGAGAGCGTCAGCAGGCCGTCGACCCAGGAGTTGAAGCGGTCGCGGTCGGCGACCGGCACCCCGAGCAGTTCGCAGATCATGGTGACCGGGAGCGGCCAGGTCAGGGCGGTGGTGAGGTCGGCCGGCGAGCCCGAGGCGATCATCGCGTCCAGCAGGTCGTCCACGATCTCCTGGGCGCGCGGCCGCATGGCCTCGACCCGGCGCAGCGTGAACGGGTTGGCCACCCGGCGCCGCAGCCGGGTGTGCTGGGGCGGGTCCATGCTCAGCATCGAGGTGCGGGGCAGGCCGGCCGAGACCGTGCGGGGCACGTGGTCGCCCACTGCCTGCGCGCGGCTGAACCGGGGGTCGGCCAGCACGGCGCGGACGTCGGCGTAGCGGGTGACGAGCCAGCCGTCCCCGCCGAAGGGCAGCCGGACCCTCAGTACGGGCTGCTCGCCGCAGACGGCGGCCAGCTCCGGGTCGATGTCGAGCCGGTGCGTCGGGCCGAACGGATAGGCCCGGGGCCCGTCGTCCGTCGCGGTCATGATGTCTGTCCTTCCGGTCCCGGGGGCGGTCACAGTGCCGCGATCCGCCCGCCGTCGATGACGAGGTTGCTGCCGGTGATCCAGGAGGCGCGCGGGGACACCAGGAACCCGACGGCCTCGGCGATGTCCTCGGTGCGTCCGATCCGGCCGAGCGGGATCCCCTCGGCCCAGTCCGCGGTGTCCGCACCGAGCCCGAGGTAGTCGGCGATCCCGTCCCGGGCCTCGTCCGCGCCCGGCGTCATGACGTTGCCGGGGGAAAGCGCGACGACCCGGATGCCGTCCGGTGCAAGCTCGGTCGCGAGCCCCTTGTGGTAGACCTCCAGGGCGGCTTTCGCGGCGGCGTAGTGCAGGATCACCGGATAGGACGAGACGGTGGCGATCGAGGACATGTGGACGATGACGCCACCGCCCCCCGAACGCATCACGGGGACGAGTGCGGAATTGAGCCGGACGGCGGAGAGGAAATTGATGTCAACGGTGTACTGCCAGTCCTTCTCGATGTCCAGGGCGCTCTGGAAGGTGCGGCAGCCGCCGGCGTTGTTGACCACGATGTCCACGCCGCCGAGGATTTCCAGCGCGGTGTCGGCGAATGCGCCGACACCGGCCGCCGTGCTGAGGTCGGAGGGCACGAAGGCGGCCTCGGCCGGCGTGTCCGCGGTCGGGTTTCGCGCGGTGACGACGACCGTGGCGCCGCTCTCCAGGAGCTTCCGGGCGATGCCGGCGCCGATGCCGCGGCTCCCACCGGTCACCACCGCGCGCTTTCCCGCCAATTCCCGTTCCATTCCGGTCCCGTCGCCTTTCCCTCGTCGGAAACCTGTCCGCGACGCTTTCGGTGACGGGTGCGCATGGTCCGGTGTCGATTCGAAAGGGCGGCGCGGAACCACTGCGGACCACTATCCGCGACCGCCTTCCGCACGGTCAAGAAGATTGTGTCGATGCAGTGCATCGCCTGATGCGCTGCACGGGAGTCCGGGGTGGCGGGCGGGGGAAGTGGCGCTGGACGCCGGGAACGGCGGTGCCGAATAATTGCCGATTGCCGACGCGCGGGCTCCGGTATTCGGCGGGAGGAAACGTCGCCGTGCCGCGGCGGAATATCGCCCGGGGTGTTCGGCCCGGAATACAGACGAACTCGGGAGGAACAATGGCGCGTTTGGGAGAGCCGTTCACCGTGGGCGGCCTGACGGTCCCGAACCGGATCGTGATGGCGCCGATGACCAGGATGAAGTCCCCCGGAGGGGTGCCGGGCCCGGACGTCGCCGAGTACTACGCCCGCCGTGCGGCGCACCGGGTGGGGCTGATCGTCACGGAGGGCACCTACATCGGCCGCGACGCCGCGGCGGCCTACGACGGGGTGCCCCACTTCCACGGCGACCGGGCCCTGGCGGGCTGGTCCCGGGTGGTGGACGCGGTCCACGCGGCCGGCGGCCGGATCATCCCGCAGCTGTGGCACACCGGGGTGCAGCGCCCGGGCGCCGAGGCGACCGCCGAGGGGCCCTCCGGGATCGGGCTGGACGGCGGCCCTGTCGGGCGGGCGATGAGCCAGCAGGACATCGACGACACCGTGGCCGCCTTCGCGCGCGCCGCCGCGGACGCCGAGCGGCTCGGGTTCGACGGGGTCGAACTGCACGGGGCCCACGGCTATCTGATCGACGACTTCCTGTGGCGGGGCACCAACCGTCGCACCGACCGCTACGGCGGCGACCCCGCCTCCCGGGCGCGGTTCGCGGCCGAGATCGTCCAGGCCGTCCGGGCGGCGGTCGGGCCGGGCTTCCCGGTCTTCTTCCGGCTCTCCCAGTGGAAGGTCGACCGCTACGACGCCCGCATCGCGGAGAGCCCCGACGAACTGGAGCAGCTGCTGGCCCCGCTGGCGGACGCGGGGGTGGACGCCTTCCACGCCTCCACCCGCCGCTACTGGCTGCCCGAGTTCGAGGGCAGCGCCCTGAACCTGGCCGGCTGGGCGCGCGAGCTCACCGGCAAGGCCGCCGTGACGGTCGGCTCGGTCGGGCTGGACCGCCAGTACGGCGAGGGCGAGTTCGTCGACGGCTTCACCCGGCCGGCCGGGCTCACCGGCATCGAGGGGCTGGTGGAGCGGCTGGACCGCGACGAGTTCGACCTGGTCGCGGTCGGCCGGCCGCTGCTGGCCAACCCCGACTGGGCGGAGCGTGCCCTCGGCGGCGACCTGGCCGGGGCCGCCCCCTACGACCCGTCGGTGCTCGCGACGCTCGTCTAGGGGGGGCGGCAGGACGGCCGGGGCGCGTCTCCACGGGACGCGCCCCGGCCGTCTTCCCCGGGGAAGGCCGGTGGGCGGGGCTCCCCGCCCACCGGTCCCGTTACCCGGCGGCCACCACGGTCCGCAGGGCGGCCAGCCACTCGTCCGCCATCCGCCGGGCCGTGGCCTCCTCGAACAGCTGGGTGTCGTACTTGAGGAAGGCCTTGTAGCCGTCCTCCTCCCGGTAGACCTCCAGCGCCAGGGGGTACTCCCCGGGGTAGGGCAGGTCGTCGAAGGGCCGGAGGTCCAACTCGCCGGGGCCGGCGGGGGATCCACCGGTCAGCAGTTCCGCGCCGTCGAAGTTCTGGAACAGGAAGTTGGTCCGCACCAGCGGCTCGTCCCCGTGGCCCAGGGCCCGGGCGATCTCGGCCAGCGGGTAGGCGCCGTGCTCGATCCCGGCCACGACCCGGCGGTGCACGGCCCGCAGCAGCTCGGCGACGTCCTCGGTGGCGGTGGAGCGGATCGGCAGGCAGTTCGCGAACTGGCCGACCACGTCCTGGAACCGCTCCTCGTAGCGCGCGGCCGTGGTGACCCCGGCGACCAGGTCGTCCTGGCCGGTCACCCGATGGAGGAACCGGGTGTAGGCCGCGAACAGCACGGTTGAGACGCTGACCCGGTGGCTCCGTGCCGTCCCCGCGACCGCGGCGGCCAGCTCCCGCGGCAGCCGGGCCACCACCACGTCCGCGCGCGGCAGCCGCCCCGGCACCGGGGGACGGTCGTACGGCAGGTCCAACCTCCCGTCCGCACCCGCCAGTTCGGTGAGCCAGTGGTGGCGGTGGCGCTGTCCCCGCGGGCCGGCCAGCAGCTCCTCCTCCCAGGCGGTGTAGTCGCCGAACTCGGCGTCCCGCAACCGTCCCCGGCCGCGGTAGGCGTCCTTGAGCGTGCGGACCAGCAGGGCCGTGGAGGTGCCGTCCAGCAGGATGTGGTGGGCGGTCACCAGCAGGAGCCGGCGGCCGTCGTGGAGGGCGACCAGGTGCGCCCGGACCAGCGGTCCCTTGGCCAGGTCGAAGGGGGCGCCGACCAGTTCGCGCAGCCCGGCCAGCCGGCCGGCCCGGGTGCCGGGCGTGAGGACGACCCGTTCGAAGGACGGCCCCCGGGCCGGGTCGACGTCCAGGTACGGGGTCCCGTCCCGCTCGGCGACCACCGCGCCCAGCAGCGGGTGGATCCGGGCCAGCTCCCCGACCGCGCGCTCCAGTGCCGCCTCGTCCGGGTCGCCGTGGACCTCGAAGAGCACCGGGAGGTGGTAGGCGACGGAGTCCGGGCAGCGCAACTGGTCCCGGTACATGGTCAGCTGGCCGCGGGACAGCGCCCACCGCCGGCCGGGGGCGCCGGCGAGCCGGTCACGGAGCGCGTCGATGGTCTCGGCCTCGAACAGCAGGGTGGGGGAGACGTCCTCGCCGAAGTCCTCGCGCAGGGCGTTGGTGAGCTGGAGGACGAGGATCGAGTCCAGGCCGTAGTCGGTGAGCGGGGCGGCGGTGTCGATCCGCTCGGCCGGGATGCCGAGGACGGCCGCCGCCTTGGCCCGGATCAGCTCGGCCGGGTCGGCCTGCGGCCGGGCGGGCAGGGTGTCCACCGGCCGGGCGGCCGGGACGGCGGCCGGGGTGTCGGCCGCCGCGGTCCGCGACGGTGCGGACGGTACGGGTGGCGCCGACGGAGTGCCGACGGCCGGCGCGGTGGTCCGCGGTGCCGCCGGTGGGGCGGCCGCCGGTGCGGCCGGTGACGCCGGTGCGGCGGGTACGGCCGGTGCGAGCGGCGTGACCGGTGCCGCCGGCACCCGCTGCCTGGTCACCCCGTCGCTCTCCGCCGCGATGACCTGCTGCCCCAGCGGGAGCGCCCGGGACACCGGGAACACGATGGTGCGGAAGCCCTCACCGGCCAGCACCTCCCGCCAGCTCTCCGGCGACAGCGCCGGTGAGCCGGGGATCCGCAGCGACCGGTCGTCGAACAGCCACCAGCCCTCCAGCAGGCCGAAGGTCACGTGGCTGAACAGGTCGAACGCCGAGAGCTCGTTCAGCAGCAGCCAACCGCCGGGCCGCAGCGCGGCCTTGGCGTTGCGGAGGGTGTTGCGGGTGTCCTTGGTCGCGTGCAGCACGTTCGCGGCGATGACCAGGTCGAAGGTGCCCTCGGGGACGTCCTGCCCGGCCAGCGGGCGCTCGATGTCGAGCAGCCGGTAGTCCAGGTACGGGACCTCCGGCCCGTACGAGGCCCGGGCGTGGTTCAGGAACGCTTTGGAGAGGTCCGTGTAGACGTAGCTCTCGATGTCGTCCCGGTACGGCTGCAGGGCCGCGAACATCCCGACGCTGGTGCCGCCGGTGCCCGCACCGACCTCCAGGATCCGCAGCCGGGTGCCCGGTTCCCGGCGCAGCCGGTCGGCGGCCAGCAGGGCGGCCGTCCCGGACATGGCCCGGTTGAACAGGTCGGCGGCGCGGTTGTCGCGGTAGCAGCCCTCCACCAACTCCATGGAGCCGCGCGGGAACATCACGTCGGTGGGCCGGACGCGGCCGGTCAGGATCCCGGGCAGGGCGCCGAGCATGGCCGAGGCCAGCCGCAGCTCCGCCGCCCGGTCGGGGTCCGCGGACCACCGGGCGCACTCCCGCTCCCAGCGGTCCAGCACCTGGTCCGCGGGTTCGGCCGGCACCAGGACCCGCTGGGCGTGCTCCCACCACTGCGCGTACTGCGGCAGGACGGCCGCCCGGTCCAAGCCGGCCAGTTGGGCGGTGAGGACCTTGGCGAGCCACGGGTCCCGTTCGGCCCGGCGCCACCGGACGACCTCGTCCAGTTCGGCGTCCGGCCCGTCCAGGTCGGCCGGCAGGGTGCCGGGCGGCGGCAGGACGGCCGGGCCGGGAGCGGCGACCCTGGTGGCGCGGTCGAAGTTGGGCAGGGTGTTGCGCCGGTCGGTGCGGACGTAGGCGAGCTGCCGCTGCGCGCCGCCGAGCAGGGCGTCCAGGGCGGCGAGCCCCTCCGGCGGTTCGATCGACACCAGTCCGACCCGGGTCATCCGCTCCCGGTAGAACTCGGAGGTGACGCTTCCGAGGCCGCCCCACCAGCCCCAGTTCATCACCCGGACCGGGGTGTCCCAGTGCCGGCCGAGGGCGTGGGCGTAGGCGTCGCTGAAGGTGCATCCGGCCGCGTAGTTGCCCTGGCCCGCGGCGGTCGTGAAGGACTGCATGGAGGACAGCAGGACCGCGAAGTCCAGCGGCTCGCCGTCGAAGGCCTCGGCCATCGCGGTGGTCACGTCGACCTTGGCGGCCAGGGCGGCCCGCAGGTCGGCCTCGTCCATCCGCGCGACGGTGCTGTCCCGCAGCACCAGCGCCGCCTGGACGACGCCGTGCACCCGCGGGTGGTCGCGCCGGACCTCCGCCAGGGCCCGGCGCAGCGCGGCCGGGTCGCCGGCGTCGGCCTGGAGGTAGCGGACGTGGTCCGGTCCTCCGGCGGCGCGGATCCGCTCCGCCACGGTGGCGTCGTGCGCCCGGCGGCCGATCCAGGTGACGTGGGCGCCGTGGTCGCGGACGACCTGCCGGGTCCACGCGGACCCCAGCCCGCCGGCCCCGCCGATGACGACGTACACGCCGCCCTCCCGGTACACCGGGCGCCGCGGGGCCTCGCACGGCGCCCAGCGGCGGGTCAGCCACTGGCCGGTGCGGTGGACCCAGGAGTCGTCGGGGGAGTGGGCGGGCAGGGCCGTGAGGTCGGCGGGCCAGCCGGAGCCGTCCAGGTCGACCCGCCGGACGGTCCAGTTGCCGTACTCCCGGCCCAGCGAACCGAACAGGCCGTGCAGCCCCGCGTGCGCGGGCTGCACCGGGTCGTCCGCGTGGGTGGCCAGCGCCCGGGTCGTCACCAGGGTGATCCCGAGCGGTCGGGCGTCGTAGCCGGCCGCGATCAGCGCCTTCACCAGGCGGAACGCCGCCACCACCCCGTCGTCCTGAGCGGCGGTGTATCCGGCGGCGTCGGTGGGCGCGAGCCGAGTCTCGGGGGCGGTCCACACCAGGTGGTCGACCGGTCCGAGCCGGTGCAGGGCGGCGGTCGCCTCCTCGACGCTCGCCGAGGCCGGCAGCGGCCAGCCGAGCGCGCCCGCGATCGGGGCCGGGGCGCCGACCACCAGGACGCGGTCGGCGTCGGACGGCACCGGGGGGCCGTCCGCGGGGATCGGGTCCCAGACCGGGGCGTAGAGGGCCGGTTCGACGGCCGCTTCGACGGCTGCTTCGACGGCCGTTCCGTTCCCGTCCCCGGTCGACGGCTCGGGCCGGTCCGCGGCCGGCGGCGCGGTGCGGGAGGCAGCGGGGGGCACGGCCCGGCGGTCGGGGGCGGGCCCGGTGCGGCGGGAGCTGTAGCCGACCAGCCGGACCCGCACCTCGCCGTCCTCGTCCACCAGGTCGATGTCGAGCTTGCCGAGCGGCCCGGCCGCCAGTCCCCGCACCACGGCCGTCATCACCGGCGCGCACGGGGCGAACAGGTCGAGCCGCTCCAGCGCGAACGGCACGGCGGTGTCCCGCAGTTCGGTCAGGTGCGCTGCGACGGTGGCCTGGATCGCCGAGTCCAGCAGGGCCGGGGCGAGCGCGCCCGGCTCGGCCGAATCGGGCAGGACCAGTTCGGCGAGCACCGTGTCGGAGCCCACGTGCGCCCGCCGCAGGGCCCGCAGGCTCGGGCCGTGTTCGATGCCCATCGACCGCAGGGCCTGGTGGATCCGTTCGCCGGTCACCGTCTCGCGGCACCGTGCCCGCAGCGCGGCGAGGTCCACCCGGGCCGGGCGCGGGGCGTCGGAGTCGGCCAGGGTGCCCTCGCTGCGGACCGTTCCCCCGGTCGAGATCGAGAACCGCCGGGCGCCCCGGGCGTCGGTGCGCAGGTCGACCAGCACCTCGACGGGGTCGGTCCCCACCTCCAGCGGCTGGACCCACGTCACGTTGGCCATCCGGACGCGGGTGCCGCCCAGCGCCCGTCGGGCCAGCTCCAGGTGGGCGACGGCGGGCAGGATGTGGCGGCCCTGCACGACGTGGTCCCGCAGCAGGCCGTCCTCGCGGGACAGCGTGACGCGGTCGCGGCCCCCGGCGGGCCCGTGCCGGTCCGGGGCGAACGGGTAGGTCGGCAGCGGGACGAGGCGCCCCCCGGCCGGGACCGGGGCGTCCCCGGCCGGCCGGGCCGGCCGGGTGCCGTCGAGCACCGCGATCAGCTCGGCGAGGTCGCCCGCCAGGCAGTCGAAGCGGTGCTCGAAGCGCTTGCGGCCGATCCACAGCGTGTGGGCGAGGTCGCGCAGGTCCACCGAGGGGTGGGCGCGCAGGTGCGCCGCGAGCCGGCGCCGCTGCTCGGCGAGCTGCCGCTCGGAGCGGGCCGACAGCACCACGAGGTGATCCGCCCGCGGCGCCGGCGGCCGCTCCACGGGCGGAGCCTCCTCGATGACGACGTGCGCGTTGGTGCCGCTGGCGCCGAAGGAGCTCACCACCCCGCAGCGCGGGCCGTCGGCCGGCGCCGCCCAGTCGACGGTCCGGGTGTTGACGTAGAACGGGCTGCCGGCCAGCGGGACGGCCTCGTTGGCGGCCTCGAAGTTCAGCGCGGCGGGAATCCGCCGGTGCCGCAGCGCCAGCAGGACCTTCAGCACGCCCGCGATACCGGCGGCGAACTGGGCGTGCCCGATGGTGGTCTTCACCGAGCCCAGCGCGCAGTACCCGGCCCGGTCGGTCCGGGCGCGGAAGACCCGGTCGAGGGCCCGGAACTCGATCGGGTCGCCCAGCGGCGTGCCGGTGCCGTGCGCCTCGACCAGGCCGATCCGTTCCACGTCGACGCCGGCCCGCTCGTACAGTCCGCTGATCAGGGCCTCCTGGGAGACCGAGCTCGGGGCGGTGATCCCGTTGGTGGCGCCGTCCTGGTTGACCCCGACGGCCGAGATCACACCGTGGACGTGGTCCCCGTCCGCCAGCGCGTCGGCGAGGCGTTTGAGCACCACGACCCCGACCCCCTCGCCGGGGACGAAGCCGTCCGCCCGGTGGTCGAAGCTGTGGCAGCGCCCGCTCGGGGAGAGCATCCCCGCGCGGCCCGCGAGCCCGTACAGCCGCGCCGTGGACTGGACGAACACCCCGCCGGCCAGGGCCATCGACGTCTCGCCGGACCAGAGGTCCTTGCAGGCCAGGTCGATCGCCACCAGCGAGCTGGAGCAGGAGGTGTCGACGGCGATCGCCGGGCCCTTGAGGTCCAGGGCGTAGCTGACCCGGCTGGGGATGACCGAGGCCATGTTGCCCCACAGGGCCTGCGCCGGCGCGTCCCGGCCGAGCAGGTCCAGGTAGTCGCCGGCCCAGGCGCCGACGTACACGCCGCACCGGCGCCGGTCCATCCGGCCGGCGTACCCGGCGTCCTCCAGGGCCCGCCAGGACTCCTCCAGCAGCAGTCGCTGCTGGGGGTCCATCACGGCGGCCTCGGTGCCCGAGATGTTGAAGAACAGCGCGTCGAACTCGTCGATCCGGTCCAGGAACCCGCCCCTGGTGCACGGGCTCACGCCGTCGAGGCGGAAGCGGGTGGCCTCGGTGACCAGGTCGTCCCCGTTCTCCATCCGTGTCCACAGCTCGTCCAGCGAGCCGGTGCCCGCGAACCGGCCGCTCATGCCGACGATCGCGATCGGTCCGCGCTCGGTCCGCTCGGGAGCGGCTGCGGCTGCGGCTGCGGGGGCGGGTACGGGCGTGGGCGTGGGAACGGGGGCGGGTTCGGGTGCGGCCGGTGCGGTCGTCACCGGCGGTGCGGCCGGCGCGGGGTGCTCGGTGCGGGCGGGGACGATGGCGTCCCGGTACTCGGCGAGCAGGTGCGCGGCCAGCCGGTCGGGGGTGGCGTGGTCGAACACCACGGTGGTGGAGAGGTCCAGCGAGAGCGCGGTGTTGAGCTCGTGGACCACCCGGACCGCGAGGATGGAGTCCAGGCCCAGGTCGGCGAACGCCAGCCCGTCGAGGACCTCGCCGGCCTCCATCGCGAGGGCGGCGGCGACCTTCTCCCGGACCAGCGCGGGCACCAGTTCGTCCAGGTCCGCCGTAGCCGTAGCCGAGGCCGAGGCCGGAGCCGGAGCCGGAGCCGGGGCCGGGGCCGCGAGGGGCGGGGGAACGGGCGTCGGACCGGGTGCGGCCACCCCCACGGTCGCGGGTACCGGTCGCGGTTCCGGCGCGGTCGCGGGTTCGGCCGCGGGCGAGGCCCCGGAGCGGGGCAGGTCGCCGATCCAGTACCGCTCCGCGGCGAACGGATAGGTGGGCAGGGCGATGGTCCGCCGCGCCCCCCGGTGCAGTCGGCGCCAGTCGATTCCGATGCCGGAGGCCCACAGGGCGGCGATCTTGGACAGCTCCCCGGCGGCGCTCCACCGCTGGACGAGCAGGTCCTGGAGCTCGCCGTCCGCGGTGAGTTCGGCGAGCAGCCCGCCGGGTGCCGCGCCCGCGCCGCCCCGGTGTCCCCGTCCGTCGCGCAGCGCGGCCCGCAGGTCCGCGGTGGAGGCGGCCACGACCGCGTACCGCTCGGCCATCGCCTCCCGGCCCACCTGGAGCGTGTACGCGAGGTCGGTCAGCGGGGTGTCCGGGGCCCGGTCCAGGAAGGCGGCCAACCGGTCGACGGCGTCGGCGAGTCGGTCGGGGGTGCGGGCCGACAGGACGACGACCTGCTCGGTGTCGTCCGCGGGGCCGTCTGCGGGCTGCACGGGGTACTCCTCGACGATCACGTGCGCGTTGGAACCGCCGGCACCGAAGGAGGAGACCGCGGCGATCCGCGGGCCCTCGCTGTGCCAGGGCGCCAGTTCGCGCTGGAGCCGGAAGGGGGACGAGGCGAAGTCGATGTTCGGGTTGGGCTGTTCGGCGTTCAGGGTGGGGACCAGCTCCCGGTGCCGGAGCTGGAGCAGCACCTTGGTGAGGCCGGCCACGCCGGCGGCGGCCTCCAGGTGCCCGATGGCGGACTTCACCGAGCCGATCGCGCAGTACTGCCGGTCGTCGGTGTCCTGCCGGAACGCGCCGGCCAGGCCGGCGATCTCGATCGGGTCGCCCAGTTCGGTGCCGGTGCCGTGCGCCTCGACGTAGCCGACCCGCCGGGCCGGGACGCCGGCCCGGTCCAGGACCTCGCGGATCAGCGCGGCCTGGGCGGTCGGGCTCGGCACCGTGTAACCGGTGCTGCGCCCGCCGTGGTTGACACCGGTGGCGCGGATCAGTCCGAGCACCCGGTCCCCGTCGGCCAGCGCCCGGGACAGCGGCTTGAGCAGGACGCAGCCCACCCCCTCGCCCGGTACGAAGCCGTGGCCGCCGGCGCCGAAGCTGCGGCAGTACCGGTCGGGCGAGAGCATGCCGGAGCGGCACAGCTCGACGTAGTCCAGCGGGTGGGCGTAGACGTTCGCACCACCGGCGAGGGCGACCTCGCAGGCGCCGCTGCGGAGTTGCTCGCAGGCCTCGTGGATCGCGGTCAGCGAGGCGGAGCACATGGTGTCCACGGTCAGGCTCGGGCCGCGCAGGTCGAGCAGGTAGGAGACCCGGGCGCTCAGTGAGGCGAACGAGAGCCCGGGGACGACGAGTTCGCCCGAGGGCAGTCGGCCGGCCTCGTGCCGGGCGTGTCCGACCTTGGTCACGCCGGCGAACACCCCCACCCGGTGGCCGTGCTGTTCGGCGAGGCGGGCCCGGGTGTACCCGGCGTCCTCCAGTACCTCCCAGGCGGACTGGACGAACAGCCGCTCCTGCGGGTCCATGGCGTAGGCGTCGCGCGGGGCGATGCCGAAGAACCTCGGGTCGAAGTCGGCGAAGCCGTCCAGGAACCCGCCCCACTTGCTGTAGCTGCGTCCCGTGGCCACGGCGGTGTTGCGGTCGGGTTCGAAGAAGCCGTCCAGCGGCCAGCGGTCGATCTCCCGGACGGTGTCGCGGCCGGCCCGGAGGTTCTCCCAGAACTCGTCGGGGTCGGCGGCGCCCGGGTAGCGGCCGCTCAGGCCGATGACGGCGATCGGCTCGTCGGGGGTGACGGGCCGTCCGGCGGCGGGCTGCCCGGCGGGGGCGGCGCGTCCTGAGGGGGCCGCGGTGACGGCCTCG
>NZ_JBEZUT010000180.1:0-17592 GCF_040636595.1 Kitasatospora sp. NPDC036755 | reverse complement strand
GGCCCATGTCGCCCTCGTCGATCTTCAACCGCTTGGCGACCCACGGGAGGGTCGGCCCCTGGAGCAGGGTGAAGACGACGACCAGGATGAAGACGCGGACGCCCAGCGGGCGTCGGCGAGCGCCCGCCCCAAGCCTGGGCACAGCCCGCACAGCGCCGCTCCGGCCCGCGGGCCGTCGGACACGTCCGCCCCGGCGAGTGCCGGGGCGGGCGCGGGCGGCGGTCAGAGCGGCATCTGCGACCAGGCCGAGCGGGCGGGCCACTGGCCGGCCGGGTCTGATTCGGCCCGGCTCTGCCGCAGCATCTACGGCTGAGCCGGGGGCACCCCGGGAGTCACGGGCTCGGTCGGCACGGTCGGACCCTCGGGTCCGGCCGTACCCGCCGGGCTCGTCGGAGCGGTCGCACCGGCGGACGCGGGCGAGCCGGCGGACGCGGGCGAGCCGGTCGACACGGCCGGGCCCGTCGGAGCGGTCGTGCCCGTCGGGCCCCCCGGTGTCCCGAGCAGTCCCTTGTCCAGCCGGGGTGCCAGGACCCTCGCCAGGGTGTCGGTGATGTGCCCGGTGTCCCGGTACAGCACCACGCCCTCCAGCACGGCCGGGCAGGAGGGCCCGGTGCCGGGGCAGAGCAGCGGGCCGAGGTCGAGGGTGCGGACCCCGTACCGGGCGGCGAGCCCGCCGTCCAGCACGGGGTCGGGCTCGAAGGCGGTGTCGCGCGGGAAGAAGCAGGCGTCCGAGCGGCCGTCGGAGGCGGCCAGGCAGGTCGGGATGTCCTTGCCGGGCATCGGGGTGTCGCCGAGGTAGGCGAGCGGGGCACCGAGCGCGCTGAGCCGGTCCAGGGTGCGGGTCCAGCCCTCGGTGCGCTCCTCGGGGCTGCCGTACCGGTTGAGGCCCGCCATCAGGACGAGGCGCGGCTTGGGGCCGGAGGTCAGCCGGGTGAGGGTGTTCTCGCGCCAGCGGTCGCACTCCTCGAAGGTGCGGCCGAGCACGTTGTTGCGCACGGTGAGGGTGGCCAGCGGGCAGCCGGGCTTGACCAGGACCTCCAGCGCCCAGTGCCGCTGTTCGGCCAGGGCGAGGCCGGCGGAGATCCACTGCCCGGCGTGCGAGTCGCCGAGCAGCACGATCCGGTCGGGGCTGTCCTCGTCGCCGAAGAGGCAGCGCGGGCTGCTGTCGGCGTTGAGCGGGATCTCGCAGCCCTTGCCGGGCGGGAAGTCCTCGCGGGCCCGGGCCAGTGAGGGGGTCAGGGTGAGCACCCGGGTGCCGGGGGCGAGCAGGCCCGGGCCGTCGGCGGCTCCGGCGGGGGCCGCGGTGGGCCCGGAGGCGGGGTCGCCGAGGGCGCGTACGGTGCCGCCGCCGAGGGTGAGCGCGGCGATCAGCGGGATGACCAGGGCGCTGGCGCCGACCGCGAGGCCGCGCCGGGGCGCCGGGCTGCTGCCGTACCGCAGGGGCTGCTCGACCAGTCGCAGGGTGAGCCAGGCGGGCAGCGCACTGGCGGCGGTGAGCGCGAGCAGGGTGGTCCAGGGCAGGGTGCCGTACCGGGCCTGGGCGATGGTCAGGACCGGCCAGTGCCACAGGTACCAGGCGTAGGAGAGGCGTCCGGCGGCGCGCAGCGGGCGGATGGCGAGCAGGCCTCCGGCGTCGGCGGCTCCGGGGGTGCCGCGCCCGGCGAGCAGCACGGCGGCGGTGCCGAGGACGGGCAGCAGCGCGGCGGCGCCGGGGAAGGCGGTGGTGCGGTCGTACAGGAACACGGAGGCGAGGACGGCCGCCAGGCCGCCCCAGCCGAGTGCCCGCAGGGACCACCGGGCGGCGCCCCCGAGCGGGCGGGTGGCCAGTGCCCGGGCGGCCAGCGCCGCGCCGGCGCCGGCCGCGAACTCCCAGAGCCGGCTGCCGGTGGAGAAGTAGGCGAGCGGCGCGGAGGTGGCCGTCCAGCGCAGGCAGAGAGCGAGCGAGGCGGCGCCGACGGCCGCCGTGGTGAGGGTGATCGCCAGGGTGCGGCGGCGCCCGTGCAGGTAGCGGGCGAGGCCGAGCAGCAGCACGCCCCAGAGCAGGTAGAACTGGTTCTCCACGCCGAGCGACCAGAAGTGCTGGAGCGGGCTGGGGTCGTGTTCGGCGGCCAGGTAGTCGGTCTGCTCGCCGACGAAGCGCCAGTTGGCGAACTGGCCGGCGGAGGCGATCAGGTCGCGGGCGAGGTCGGTGCCGCGCAACGGGTCGAGCAGGGCGCCGCCGGCGACGGCGGTGGCGACCAGCACGGTGGCGGCGGCGGGCAGGATGCGCCGGGCGCGGCGGGCGGCGAAGTCCCACAGGCCGAGCGGGCGGCCGACGAGCAGGCCGGTGATCAGGAATCCGGAGACGACGAAGAAGACGTCGACGCCGACGAAGCCCCCGGTGAGGCCCGGGACGGCGGAGTGGAAGGCGAGGACGGCGAGGACGGCGACGCCGCGCAGCCCCTCGATGTCGGGGCGGAAGGCGGTGCGCGGGCGGGCCTGTCCGTTCTCGGCGACGGTGGCGCCCCGCGGGGCGGCGAGGTCCCGGTCCATCCGGACGACGCCGGGCAGCAGGTCGGCGGGTGTCGCGGAGGAGTCGGAGACGGTGTCCGAGGAGGAGACGGTGTCCGAGGAGGAGCCGGTGGACGGCGCAGGGGATACGGAGGAGGAGGACGACGGCGGTACGGCCGTTGGCACGGCGGTGCTCCTTGCAGGGCTGGCAGCGGTTGTCGGGCCCGCCGGGCCGATGGGGCGGCCGGGCGGTGTCCGCGCCGGTGGGGCGACGCGCAAGGAAACGCGGTGGAGCGGAAGTGCGGTGGAACAGAACCGATCTGACGGATCGTCAGAAGATCAGCGGGTCCGCCCAGCCGGAGGCCAGCAGCCCGCACAGCAGCAGCACGGCGGTGACGGCGACGGCTTCGGCGCGTCCGAACCCGAGGTCGGAGCGGCCCGGCGCGGGCGCGGCGACCTCGCCGACGGCGGCGCCCTTGCCGCCCCCGGTCCCGTTCAGCAGCGGGCGCAGTTCCCTGATCAGCGGGATCATGGTGTACGCGGTGAGCGCGAGCAGTCCGGCCAGCGCCCAGTACGGCCGCCAGCCGTGGAGCAGCCCGGCGCGGACCAGTCCGACGACGCCCGCGAGGACGACGAACCCGAGCCAGCCGACCCCGATCCGGGCGACGGCGCGGGCGAGCGAACTGCCGCCGGAGACGGCGCCGGTGGGCACCCAGTCGGCGGAGCGGCGGCGCAGCGCGTGCGCGATGGCGACCACGTGGCAGAGCCCGCCGAGGAGTTGGACCCGGGTGACCTCGAAGCGCCAGCGGGTGCGGGACATCGCGGGCAGCAGCACCAGGGCGACCCAGATCGGCGGCAGGAACGGCAGCACCTGCCAGGGCTGGATCTCCTCGGGCCGGAAGAACAGCATGATCAGGGCGGGCAGCGGCACGGCGAAGACGTTCACCGCGCTGGTGACGTAGCCGAGGATGCCGTTCCAGAAGCAGAGCCGGGCGGACTTGGGGAGCGGCCCCTTGCGGAAGTCCGGGTCGCGGACGAGGGCCAGGGAGCCGAGGCACCAGCGGTACTGCTGGCTGATGAAGGCGGGCAGGCCGGTGGGCGACATGCCCTTGGCGACCAGCGCGGGGACGTAGCGGGTGGCCCATCCGGCGCGGGCGAGGGCGAGGCCGGTGTAGAGGTCCTCGCTGTGGTCGATCTCGGCGAAGCCGCCGATCCGCCGCAGTGCGGCGCGGCGGTAGAGCGCGTTGGTGCCGCAGCAGACGGTGCCGTCCTGCGCGTCCCGGGAGGGCTGGATCCAGCGGTAGAAGATCTCCTGGGTGGCTCCCGCGGCGCGTTCGAGCCAGGACATGTCGGCGTCCGTGTCGAAGCACTGCGGGCTCTGCACGATGCCGACCTCGGGGTTGTCGAGGTAGGGCACCAGGTGGTGCAGGAAGTCGGGGCGGGGGCAGAAGTCGGCGTCGAGGACGGCGATGATCTCGCCGGTGCCCTCGGCCAGGCCGTGGTTGAGGTTGCCGGCCTTCTTGAACCGGCCCCGGTCGGGGCGGGCGTGGTACCGGAAGCCGTAGGACTCGGCGAGTTCGCGCACCTCGGGGCGGCCCGCGTCGTCGAGGACGAGGACGGTCAGCTCACCGGGCCAGCGGACGGCCGCGGTGTGCCGGTAGGCGTTGTCCAGGACGGCCAGCGGTTCGCCGGCGGTGGGCAGCAGCAGGTCCACGCTCGGGGCCCGGGCGGGGCTCCAGGCGCGCAGCAGCAGGTCGTGCGAGTCGCGGGTGAAGCGCCGGGCGCGCTGGCCGTCGGTGAGCGAGAGCAGCCAGGTGGCCGCGTTGAGCACGGTGAGCACCAGGAACGGCCAGAGCAGCGGCTTGCTGAGGGCGAACAGGCCGAGGGTGGCGGTGGCTCCCGCGTAGGAGAGGGTGGCGCAGAGCAGCACCCAGCGGCGCTGCGGGCCGAAGTACCAGTAGAGCTCCTCGTCGTCGGGCGGGCTGGGCAGGCGGTGGTTGTCGGGGTCCGCGGGTATCCGGCGCGGACCGGCGTCGGGTGCGGGCATGGCGGTGCCATGGAGTGCGGGCATGCGGAAATGGCCCCCCTGGGCAGCGGACGGAACGTGGCCGTTCGCCCTCAGCCTCTCACATTGGCCTAGACCAATAATGAACGAGGTATGACATCTCCGCATCGCCCCAGCTCAGCGAGTTGACCCGGCGTCACCTGCGGAAACCCGGTCCAGCGGAGCTGAACCGAACCCCGAGCGCGGGCCGTTCCGACCCCTCGTCAACTCCCGTACCAGCCGTCGACTTCCGTACACGGACCGCCGATCCCTCAGGCCTGCGCCTTCAACTCCTTGACGAGGTGGGCGAACCGGAGGTCCGGCCGCAGCGGGATGCCGAAGTCCTCGTCCCCGTACGGGAACGGGCTGAACTCGCCGCTGCGCCGGAAACCGCGCCGCTCGTACCAGGCGATCAGCTCGGCACGCTGCTCGATCACCGTCATCTCCATCGCGCCGACGCCCCACTCCTCGGCGGCCACCCGCTCCGCCTCGGCCAGCAGGGCCCGGCCGATGCCGCCGCCCTGGAGCCCGGGGCGCACCGAGAACATGCCGAAGTAGGCCAGGTCGCCGCGCCGTTCCAGCTGGCAGCAGGCGACCGGCTCGCCGCCCCGCTCGGCCAGCAGCACCACGCCGTCGGGGTGGCCCACCGCCGCGGTGACGGCCTCCGGGTTGGTGCGCCGGCCGCCCAGCAGGTCGGCCTCGGTGGTCCAGCCGGCCCGGCTGGCGTCTCCCCGGTAGGCCGACTCGACCAGCGCGACCAGCGCCGGGACGTCGGCGGGCGTGGCGGGCCGGAACACGGGCTCCCCGGCGGGGCGGGCGGATCCGGCGGCGGTCTCGGTCATGACTGGTTCCTCTCCTCACGTGCGGGGCCGCCGGTGCCGGCCGGCCCGCGGGCATCGTCGCACAGGGCCGGGCGCGCCCCGCCCGCCCCCGGGGCCCCGCCCGGCCCCTCGGGGCACTCCGCCTCCGGGGGCGGACGGACCGGCAGGACCGGGCAGGACCGGCAACTCCACTTGCCGCCCATGGCCTTCCGCATATCTGACGTGCGTTCACTAGGTGAAAAAAGATGCCTGGCGGCGGTGCCAGGTACATGGCTACTCTGCGGTACGCCCGGTCAGGCCCCGGCCGTCACGGGCCATTTCGACCACCCCCGCACGGACCAGAGGAGTGCCCCATGCCCCGCTCCGCCCGCACCGCCGGCACCGCCCGCACCGCCGGCACCGACAGACCGGCCGGCCGCCGCCTGCCCGCACTGGCCGCCCTCGCCGCCGCGACCGCCCTGGTCACCGGCGCGGCGGCCCCCGCGTACGCGGCCGACCCCGCCCCGATCGCCCCCGTCGCCGAAGGCCGCCCCGGCTTCCACCCCGAGCAGGACTTCGCCGGCTCCACCGTCGCCGCCCGCGAGGGCCGCGCCACCGCCGCCCCCTTCGCCTCCCTCGCCGCCACCCAGACCCCGGGGCTGGACGTCTCCGGCTACCAGGGCAACGTCAACTGGTCCTCGGTGGCCGCCAACGGCGCCAAGTTCGCCTACGTCAAGGCCACCGAGGGCACCGGCTACACCAACCCGTCCTTCGCCCAGCAGTACAACGGCTCGTACAACGCCGGCCTGGTCCGCGGCGCCTACCACTTCGCGCTGCCGAACGCCTCCTCCGGCGCCACCCAGGCCAACTACTTCGTCAGCCACGGCGGCGGCTGGTCCGCCGACGGCAAGACCCTCCCGCCCGCGCTGGACATCGAGTACAACCCCTACGGCGCCACCTGCTACGGCCTCAGCCAGAGCGCCATGGTCAGCTGGATCCGCGACTTCAGCAACACCGTGCACTCCCGCACCGGCCGCTACCCCACCATCTACACCACCACCAACTGGTGGACCCAGTGCACCGGCAACAACGCCGGCTTCGGCACCACCAACCCGCTCTGGATAGCCCGCTACGCCTCCTCCGTCGGCACCCTGCCGAACGGCTGGGGCTACCAGACCTTCTGGCAGTTCGCCGACTCCGGCACCTTCCCCGGTGACCAGAACTACTTCAACGGCGCGGCCGACCGCCTGCGCGCCCTCGCCCTGGGCTGATCCCCTCCCGCTGTCGGGCCCCGCCTCGCCGACGGGGCCCGACAGCCGGGGTGCCGGGGTCGAAGGGCCACAGGGCCACAGGGCCACAGGGCCAGGAGGTCAGAGGGCCTTGAGGCCGTCCAGGAGCTGCTGGCCGCCGGGGCTGCCGAGGCCGGTGCAGGCGTCCCAGCCGGGGCCGGAGGCGTACGCGCCGTTGCTGCCCCGGGTGATGTCCCGCAGGACACCCGTCGCGAACTTCGTGTACAGGAGCGGGTTGAGGAAGCCTACCTGCGCGGAGCCGGGCAGGCCCTGGTTGATCCGGGCGAGCAGGGCGGACCACATCGGGGCGGCGGCGCTGGTGCCGCCGGTCTGGTTGAAGTGCACCCCGTCGACGCTCGGGACGACCACGCCGGTCTCGGGGTCGGCCAGCGCGGACACGTCGGGCACGCCGCATCCGTGCGCGTGCGGCGGATCGGCCGACGGCGGCACATCGGCACCGGCCTGGTACGGCGGCAGCGGGAAGACCGCGCTGATGCCACCGCCCGTCCGGCTGCCCGGGCCGTCGTCCCAGCAGACCTCGCCGACGACCTGCCCCTGGTCGACCGCCAGGCGGGTGCCGCCGACGCCGAGCACGTGCGGGCTGGACGCGGGGAAGTCGGCGTGGGCGCGCTCGTCGTCGACCTGGTCGCGGGAGCCGTCGTCACCCGAGGCGCAGCAGACGCTGATGTTCTTCTCGGCCGCGGCGGCGAAGGCGGCGTCGACCCGCTTCATGGCCCCGAGCGTCCACCTGCTCCCCGCGCCGGCCTCGGGGTTGCCGTAGCTGTCGGAGATCACCGTGGGCCGGTTCTCGGTGTCGTTGACGATCCGGGTGATCACGTCGACCCAGCCCTGTTCCGTGAACCGGCTGAAGTACACGACGATCTTCGCCTTGGGGGCGAGGGCGCCGACCACCGCCAGGTCGAGCATGATCTCGCCGGTGCTGTCGGCCGTCTCGAAGTCGGAGTCCTGGCCCGGGTCGTTGCCGGGGCTGCCGACCCCCGGGATCACCACGTCGGTGATGTCCGGCATGGTCTGGTGCAGGACGTTGACGAAGTAGTTCCGCAGGGCGTCCAGCGAGTAGCCGCCGGACGGGACACCGGGCGGCGTCTCGCCGTTGAAGGCGAGGACGGCGACGCACTGCCCGCTCCCGTCGGTGCCGGCCGGGTAGGCGTAGGGCGCCTGGAGCTGCGGCGGGAGGAAGGCGCCCGGCCGGACCGTCGGGGCGGTGTGCGCCGTCGGGGCGGCGTCGGCGGCCCGGCGGATCAGCAGACGGCTGCCGATCGGCCGGTCGTCCAGGCCGAAGACACCGGTGACGATGCCGTCCAGTTCGGCGGGGACGTAGATCTGGCCCTCCCGGCCGCGATAGGTCCGGGGGTTGCCGTGGGCGTCCCGGTAGCGGTAGCGGGCCAGGGTCACCCGGAAGGCGTCCGCGACGTCCTTCGTGGTGCCGGTCAGCTGGACGCTGCGGGCCAGCGGGTTCGGGTTCCCGGTCGTGAGACCGTGCTCGGCGGCGAAGGCCTCGACCGCCTTGAGGTCGGTGTCCAGCCACCGGTGGGTGGCGGCGTACTGGTCGTCGGTGGGCAGGGTGCGCCGGGTCGGCGCCTGGAGCGCCAGCTCGTAGACGTCCGGCCGCGGCTGCGCGGCGGGGTCGCGCCGTAGGTAGACGGTGACGGTCAGGGGGGTCTGGGGGTGGGCCGGTCCGATGGCCCGCGCTCCGCCGAACGGAACGCGGGAGCTGTCCGGCAGCGCCACGTAGTGGTTGGTCGACATGATCGCTCCAGCGGTCGGGTCCGCGCCGGGAGCCTCGCGACTCTTGGTCGTGTGCTTTCGACTGTCCGTGTACGGCACACGTTTATGTCGTACACGTACAGCGTCCTCCCGGCCCCCCGTGGCGTCAAGGGGCGGCAGGAGACGGCGGCGGGGATGGCCGCGGCGGCGGCGGACGCCTGTGCGGAGGCGGTCGCCCCCGGCCGGAGCCGGGGGCGACCGCCGGGGACGCGCCGGCTCAGCCGTCGATGCGGTGCTGGCTCCAGAAGGAGGTCAGGTCCACCGTGGTCGCGGCCTGGGCCGCGGCCTTGAACTCCGCGGTGGTGGAGACGCCGTACCAGTGCGCCTGCGCGTAGTTCCGCAGCAGCGTGGTCATCGGGCCGTCGCCGATCGTCCGGCGCAGGTCGTGCAGGGCGCACTTGCCGTAGCCGTAGACGACGGCGGAGTAGCGGGAGGAGTTGGCGTCCCAGTACGCCATCGAGTTGGTGATCCGTTCCGCCGCGGAGGCCCAGGAGACGCTGTTCCAGCAGCCGTTGCCGGTCTTGCCGAGGGCGAGGTCGGTCGCGTAGTCGGTGAAGGCCTCGTCCAGCCAGGGGCCGTTGTACTCGTCGTCGCCCACGATGCCGTACCACCACTGGTGGCCGATCTCGTGGGTGAGCGCCGTGGTGCTGACCAGGTCGAGGACGAAGCCCGGGTACTCCATGCCGCCGAACCAGAAGTTGTTGTCCAGCACCGCGTCCAACTCGCCGTACGGGTAGGCCCCGAAGCGCTGGGCGTGGGCGTCGACCGCCGAGATCGAGGTGGCGAGCATCGACGCGGCGTCGGCCGCGCTGATCCCCGCCACCGAGTAGACGTTGACCTTCACCCCGGCCGCGGAGGTGCCGGAGGTCCTGGCGAACGGCCCGGCGCCCCAGGCGAAGTCGCGCACCTTGCTCGCGGTCGCCCTGGTGACGGTCCGTCCGGCCGTGCCGGGGGTGTCCACCGAGGTGCCGGTCGCGGGCACCAGCAGCCCGGTCGGGTGGTCCAGGGTGACGTCGAAGTCCGCGGCCACCGAGTAGAAGGACTCGCCGTTGTTGGTGTACGGGTCGAGGTGCCAGCCGGCCGCGTCGCGTATCGCCAGGACGGGCAGGGCGTTGCCGAGGAAGTTGTACGCGCCGTCGTGGCCGAAGCGGTCCGCGCCGCTCGGCACGGTGATGCCGAGGTCGAAGCCGACGGTGCCGCTCTGTCCCTGGGCGAGCGGGGCCGGCAGGGCGATCCTGAGCGCGGTGCAGTTCACCGTGAGCGGCGCGGGCGTGCCGCCGGTCACGTTGGTCACGGTGATGGGGGTGGCGGGGCAGCTGCCGTGGGCGTTGTCCCACAGCCGCAGGTACACCTCGTTCAGCGGGGCTGCCGAGGCGTTGCCGAAGGTCACGCTCTCGTGCCCGTTCCAACTGGCGCCGGAGGCGTCGCTGGTCAGGTTCACGGTGTACGCCGGCGCGGCGGGGGTGCGGGTCGGGTCGCCGGGCTGGGGCGGCGTGGTGCCGCCGCCGGAGACGTCCAGGGTGACGTCGTCCAGGACGAAGCTGGTCTGCAGGCTCGCGTCCTCGACGCCGGTGAAGGAGAGCGTGGCCGTCCTGCCCGCGAAGGCGGAGACGTCGACGGTCCGGTGCACGTATCCATCCCCGGCGTCCAGGTTGGAGTAGGTGGCCAGCGTGGTGGAGCCGAGCTTGACGGCCAGTTTGTCGTAGGCGGTGCCGGTGGTCGTCTCGGCGGTGTCGACGTGCAGCCAGAACCCGAGCGTCGCGGTACCGCACCCGGCGGGGAGGGTGACGGACTGCGAGAGCGTGTCGGTGTGGCTGGAGCCGTAGCCGTCGAGCCAGGCGTAGGAGCTGCCGGAGTGGGCGCTCTGGCCGCTGTCCGCGGTGATCGCGCCGCTGGGCGCGGTCCAGGGCGAACTGCCGGACTCGAAGCCGCCGTTGGCGACCACCTGGGCGGGCGTGCAGTCCGCGGCGCTCGCCACGTCGGGGGTGGCGAGCGCCGTGAGGCCGGTCGCCGCGAACAGGGCGGCGCCGGTCAGGGCAGGCAGGAGTCTTCTCATCGGAGCCTCTCGTGGGGAGCGGGCCGGGAGCAGCAGCGTGACAGCAAGCCCGCACCTTTGAAAGGCTCATGACATGAGACGTGTACGCCTCACCGGCGCCCCGACCTGCGCCTCACCCGACGCACCGACGCCCCACCGAACGCACCTGCGCCTCAGCCAACGCACCGGCACCTCAGCGGATGACCGGGAGCACCGCCTCCGCGCCGCGGCCGGTCGCCGCCTCGATGAAGGCCACCGGGTCGGCCACCCGAGCCAGCAGCGCGGTGGTGAAGCGCAGCGCCCCCTCGGCGGGCGGCGGGCCGCCGACGGCCGCGACCAGGTCGAGCAGGTGGACGGTCGCCTCCATCAGCGCCACCTCCCCGAGCGCGCCGACCGTCACGCTGCCGAGCAGCGGGTGCGCCACCACGGCGTCCGGCGGCAGGTCCGCGAGGCCGGCCAGCGCGGCCGGGCCCTCGACCCCGAACCGGGCGATCAGCACGGCGGGTTCGGCCACCTCGGCCACCCGCTTCGCCGCCTCGGCGACCTGGTCGGCCGCGGTGTGGGCGATCCCGCCCGGCCGGTTGTAGGCGCGCAGGATGCCGGCCCCGTCGCCCACCTCGACCGGCCCGTCCAGGACGGCCGCGCGCAGCCCGGTGAACATCTCCGGCACCGGCGCGACGTGGGCGTACAGCTCCCGCACCGTCCACCCGGGCAGCCGGGTGGGCCGGTCCCAGTCCCCGGCGGCCAGGGCTGCGCCCCGCTCCGCCCACGAGACCCAGGCCTCCGCCAACAGCGCGCGCACCTGGTCGTTCTGACTGCTCATCGGCTCTCCTCGGGACGGTGATCACGGGGTCGGCCCCACGCTACCCCCGCCCCCCGGAAGACCGCTTGCCACCCCCTTCCCCGGCCGCCGCCATCGGCCCATGACCGACTCCGCCGCCCGCCCGCTGCCCGCACCCGCCGCCACCCGCCGCCACCCGCCCCGGGGCTACGCACAGCGACCGGTCCGGCCGCCCCGGTCGCCGCGCCCGCGACTCCCACTCCCCCGCCCACAACCGGCTGACCAGCGGAATCGGCGAATCGACCGACTGGTACCGCTCACCCCGTTTACGTCTGATTCCTACCTTGTATCCTGGTTCTGTATCCGCTGAGTGACATCCGCCGAAGCCCCGGCCCGACGGGCCCCGCAGCACCGCCGCTCCCCCGGGCGGCCCGGGCCGAGGACGCCGCCACCGACCCCGAGGAGTGCGGAGATGGCCGAGCAGGACGCCCCCGAGAGGCGGGGCCGGCTGAGCCGCCCGCTGGTGCTCGGCGCCGCCGTGGCCCTGGTCGACCGCGAGGGCCTGGGCGCGCTGACCATGCGCCGACTGGCCACCGAGCTCGGCGTGGAGTCGATGGCCCTGTACCGCTACACCCCGGGCAAGGAGGCACTGATCGACGGCCTGGTCGAGGCCTACTTCGACGAGATCAACTCCCGGCTGCGGGCCGGCTCCGTCCGCGGCCCCCACGGGGACGGCTGGCGCGCCGAACTGCGCCGGATCGCCCAGGCGTTCGCCGCCACCGCGCACGCCCACCCGGAGATCCTGCCGCTGGTCGCGACCCGCCCGCTGGCCGTCCCGGTGGCGCGCCGCCCGGCCTCGGTGCTGGAGCTCACCGAGCACATCCTGGCCGTGCTCGCCCGGGCCGGCTTCGACGACGCCGGCGCGCTGACCGTCTACCGCACCTTCGTCGCCTGGAACCTCGGCTGCCTGCTGGTGGACAAGCGGCAGGTGGTCGACAACCCGAGCGAGCCGGACCCGGCACTGCGGCTCGGCCTGCACCGGCTGTCCGCCGTCGACTACCCCCGGCTGCGCGCCCTGGTGCCCCGGTTCGCCGACTTCGACGACGAGGCCGAGATGCTGAGCGGCCTGGACAGCCTGCTCGACGGGATGCCCGAGCCGCCCCTTGACGGCTTCTACGGCGGCGACGCATCCTGAGGATACGAGGTACACGTCGGACATATCCGCTCGAATCGGCGCCACCGGGCAGGCCGTGGGCCCGCCCCGCCGGCGCCCGGGAAGAGGCCACCATGTCCGCCGCTCCCACCCACCCGTCGTCCCGACCCGACATCCTCCGACTCCGCGTCACCGCCAGGAACCCGGAGGTCCTGCGCGCACTGCTGCGCGAAGCCCGGCCCGACACCGGCGGCCGGCCCCTCCTCGAACCGGACGGCAGCGTCGGCATCGACGTCTACGCCCGGGAGGACCGGATCGCCGCCCTCGAACGCGAGGGCGTCACGGTCACCCGGATCGGCAACGCCAGCGCGGCCGGCCGCGCCGCCCAGGCCGAGGTCGGCACCGGCGACCGGTTCGCCGCCGCCGACGCCGTCCCGCGCGGCCTCGCCGCCAAGCCCACCGACTGACCGGGGAGGCCGTCATGCCGTACCTGAACATCACCGAGGTCGAATCGGCCGTGACCAGCCTGGCCACCGCCTACCCCGGCACGTCCGAACTGCTCACCCTGCCCGAGCCCTCGATCGAGGGCCGCACCGCCCACGCCCTCAAGATCGGCGCACCCGCCCCGATCCCCAAGCGGTGCGTGATGATGATCGGCGGCGTCCACGCCCGCGAGTGGGGCAGCTGCGAGATCCTCGTTCACCTCGCCGCCGACCTGCTGGAGGCCCAGCACGGCGGCACCGGCCTCGGCTACGGCGGCACCGTCTTCACCGCCGACCAGGTCCGGGAGCTGCTCCAGCGGCTGGACCTGGTGCTCTTCCCGCTCGTCAACCCGGACGGCCGGCTGTTCAGCCAGACCGTCGACCCGATGTGGCGCAAGAACCGCGACCCGGCGAACTCCGGCGGCAGCGCGAACCCCGACTGCGTCGGCGTCGACCTCAACCGCAACTACGACTTCCTCTTCGACTTCGCCACCGCCTTCGCCCCGACCGCCACCCCCCAGGTGTCGGCGAACCCGTGCGACCAGCAGGTCTACGAGGGCCCGAGCCCGTTCTCCGAGCCCGAGACCCGCAACGTCCGCTGGCTGCTGGACTCCTTCCCGCGGACCGGATGGTTCGTCGACGTGCACAGCTACTCCCAGGACATGCTCTACAACTGGGGCGACGACAAGAACCAGTCCGTCTCCCCCGACATGAACTTCCGCAACAGCGAGTACGACGGCAAGCGCGGACTGCCCGGTGACGTCGCGTACGCGGAGTACATCCCCAAGACGGACGCCGACACCGCCGTGCTGCTCTCCGAGGCCTTCTGCCGGGGCCTGCACGGGGTGCGCGGCCTGACGTACCGGCCGCTGAGCGGCTTCCACCTCTACCCGACCAGCGGCACCAGCGACGACTACGTCTTCGCCCGCCACTTCGACGACCCCGCCCTGGGGAAGGTGCTCGGCTTCACCGTCGAGTGGGGCACCCAGTTCCAGCCGCCGTGGGCGGAGATGGAGCGGATCGTCCTCGACGTGGACGCCGGGCTGGTGCGGTTCTGCCTGGCCACCGCCTGAAACCCGGGCCACCCGCCGGAGCCCCCGGCCACCGCCGGAACCCCCACGGGAGGCCCCCGAGCCACAGCGCCCGACAGCAGGGAGCCCGCCACGAACGTTCGTGGCGGGCTCCCTGGTCCGGTACACGCGGATTCACGTACGACTACGAGGCACACGTACGGGAAAAACGTACTTCGTATACGAGTCTGCTCGCCTCCTCGGAGCAGGTCAATCGGAGCGCGCCACCAGGAAGGGAGCCGGCCCGGCCGGCAGCCCGACCGGCCGCTCCGCTCAGACCCGGGCGCCGAGCATCCGCAGCACCAGATCCCCGTAGCGGCGCCCGAGCTCCTCCGGCGCCTCGGAGGAGTTGCCGGTGTACCAGCGGGAGACGTCGATGCCGAGCGAGGTCACGGCGCGGGCCGCCGTCCGCACCTCCGCCACCTGGAAGTCCCCCGCCGCCACGCCCGCCTGGATCAGCGCGCTGACCTCGCGCTCGATGTCCAGCCGCAGCGCGGCGACCACCGCGTAGGCGTCCTCGGGCAGGGCGTGCAGCTCGTAGTTGACCACCCGGCCGACCGTCCGGGCCCGGGCGTGCCAGGCGGTGAACTGCTCGACCAGCCGCCTCATCCGCTCGGCCGGGCCGCCCGGGCCGCCCGCCGCGTCCCGGACGAGGGTCAGCGTGGCGGCGTGCCCGGCCCGGCTGATCTCGGCGAGCAGCGCGGCCTTCGACTGGTAGTGGATGTACAGCGCGGCCGGACTCATCCCGGCCGCGGTGGCGATGTCCCGGGTCGTGGTGGCGTGGAAGCCGCGCTCCGCGAACGACTCGACGGCGGCCTGGAGCAGCCGGTACGCCGCTTCGGGGCGGGCGTCGGCGCCGGGCAGGGTCGGCCAGAGGTCGGCGAGCGGGGTGCTGGTCATGGCGTCATCCTCCCAGAGAACTCGTACAGGCTTTCCCGCCGAGCGCCGCCCGGCCCCGGTGCCATCCGACGGTGCGCAGCGGCAGGCGGTCGGGCAGCGGCAGGCGACGGGCGGTCGGGCCGGGCGTCGCGGCTGTTGACAGGCTCCCGCACCGACACCATGCTGAGCAAGCGCTTAGTCAGCAGCAGGACGGCAGAGATCGCCGCACGAAAGGCAGGACGCTCCGTGGTGCACTCCTTCAAGGGCCGGGTGGCCGTCGTCACCGGATCGAGCCGCGGCATCGGCCTCGGCATCGCGCGCGAGCTGGTCGACCGCGGCGCCAAGGTCTGCCTCACGGCCCGCAACCCGGAGCCGCTGGCCGAAGCCGTCCGCGACCTCGGCGGCCCGGACCACGCGATCGCCGTCGCGGGCAAGGCCGACGACCCGGCGCACCAGGAGGAGGCCGTCGCCCGCACCCTGGAGGCCTTCGGGCGGCTCGACCACCTGGTCAACAACACCGGCATCAACCCGGTGTACGGGCCGGTCCTGGACACCGAGGAGGCCGCCGCGGCCAAGATCCTCGCCGTCAACGTGCTGGCCCCGCTGGCCTGGACCCGCCGCGCGCACGCCGGCTGGATGGGCGAGCACGGCGGCTCGATCGTCAACGTCGCCTCCATCGCGGGCATCCGCCCCTCCCTCGGGATCGGCATGTACGGCGTCAGCAAGGCCGCGCTGATCCGGCTCACCACCGAACTCGCCGCCGAACTCGGCCCCCAGGGCATCCGGGTCAACGCCGTCGCCCCCGCCGTGGTCAAGACCAAGTTCGCCGAGGCGCTCTACGAGGGCCGCGAGGAGAAGGTCGCCAAGGCCTACCCGCTCGGCCGCCTCGGCGTCCCCGAGGACATCGCCGGCGCCGTCGCCTTCCTGCTCTCCCCGGACGCCGGCTGGATCACCGGCCAGACCCTGGTCCTGGACGGCGGGGTCACCCTCGGCGGTGGCATGTGACCGCGGGAGCGCCCGAGGGCGGGGCAGCCGACGGCCGGGCGTCCGACAGCCCGGCGCCCGACCGCGACGCGTTCGACGGCCGGGGCGTGGTGGTGACCGGCGGTGGCCGGGGCATCGGTGCCGCGCTGGCCCGGGCCCTCGCCGCGGCCGGCGCCCGGGTGGTGGTCAACGACCTGGACGCCGGGGCCGCCCGCGCCGTCGCGAAGGAGTGCGGCGGCACCGCGCTGCCCGGGGACGCCGCCTCCGCCGAGGGCCTGGCCGAGCTGGTCGGACGGGCCCGCGCCGAGCTGGGCGAGATCGACGTCTGGTGCGCCAACGCGGGCGTCGCCCTGGCGGGCGGGGCCGACGCGCCCGCCACGGCCTGGGCGACCTCCTGGGAGGTCAACGTGATGGCCCACGTCCGGGCCGCCGAGCTGCTGCTCCCCCGCTGGCTGGAGCGCGGCGAGGGCCGCTTCCTGGCCACCGTCTCCGCCGCCGGGCTGCTCACCATGCTCGGCTCGGCACCGTACTCGGTCAGCAAGCACGGCGCGCTGGCCTTCGCCGAGTGGCTCTCCGCGAGCTACCGCCACCGGGGCCTGCGGGTGCACGCGCTCTGCCCCCAGGGCGTGCGCACCGACCTGCTCGCCGCCACCGGCGCCGTCGGCGAGGCCCTGCTGGCCCCGACCGCGCTCGACCCGGCGGACGTCGCCGGGGCGGCCCTGGACGGGATGCGCGCGGAGCGCTTCCTGCTCCTGCCGCACCCCGAGGTCGCCGAGTACCAGCGTGTCCGGGCCACCGACCCGGACCGCTGGCTCAACGGGATGAACCGGCTCCAGCAGGGGCTGGAGAAGGGCGGGCTGCTGTGAGGGCCTGGCAGGTCGGCGAGCTCGGCGAGCCGGCCGAGGTGATGCGGCTGGCCGAGGACCTCCCGCGGCCGGTGCCCGGCCCGGGGCAGCTGCTGGTGCGGGTCCGGGCGGCGGCCGTCAACTTCCCGGACGCGCTGATGGTGCGCGGCCGGTACCAGGTCCGCCCGCCGCTGCCGTTCACGCCCGGTGTGGAGCTGTGCGGCGAGGTCGCGGACGGCGCCCGGCGGGGCGAGCGGCTGATCGGCAACCCGGTACTGCCGCACGGCGCGTTCGCCGAGTACGCGCTGCTGGACGCCGCCGCCGCGTTCCCGGCCCCCGAGTCGCTGGACGACGCCGAGGCGGCCGCCCTGCACATCGGCTACCAGACCGCCTGGTTCGCGCTGCACCGGCGGGCCCGGCTGCGGGCCGGCGAGACCCTGCTGGTGCACGCGGCGGCCGGCGGGGTCGGCAGCGCGGCCGTCCAGCTCGGCCGGGCCGCCGGGGCCCGGGTGGTCGCCGTGGTCGGCGGGCCGGAGAAGGCGCGGGCCGCGCGGGCACTCGGCGCCGACCTGGTGGTGGACCGCCTCGAACGGGACTTCGTCGCCGCCGTCAAGGAGTTCACCGACGGGCGCGGCGCGGACGTGGTCTTCGACCCGGTCGGCGGCGAGGCCTACACCGGCTCCGCCAGGTGCGTCGCCTTCGAGGGCCGGATCGTGGTGGTCGGCTTCGCCGGCGGGCAGATCCCCGCCCCGGCGCTCAACCACGCCCTGGTGAAGAACTACACGATCCTGGGCCTGCACTGGGGCCTCTACAACACCCACGACCCGCGGGCCGTCCGGGCCGCCCACGACGAGCTCACCGGGCTCGCCGACCGGGGCGCCGTCCGGCCGCTGGTGAGCGCCCGGGTGCCGCTGGCCGCCGCCCCGGACGCCGTCCAGCGCGTCGCCGCCGG
>NZ_JBEZUT010000179.1:0-17831 GCF_040636595.1 Kitasatospora sp. NPDC036755 | reverse complement strand
CGATCTGGCGAGGCAGAGCAGCACGGCGGCGCCGGCCAGCGAGAGGGCGGTGCCCGGCGGGACGTACGGGGCCGTTCCGGCCAGGCCGCGGGCGATCGGCACCAGGGTGATCCAGGCGATCGCGCTGCCCAGCAGCAGCCCGGCCGCGGCCACCAGCAGGGCCTCCCAGCGCATCATGCCGCGCACCTGACGGCGGGTGGCGCCCGCGAGGCGCAGCAGGGCGACTTCGCGGCGGCGGTCCAGGACGGTCATCACCAGGGTGTTGGCGGCGGTGATCGCCGCGAAGCCGCCGAGCACGCCCGCCATCACGGAGTTCGCCCAGTCACCGGCGGCACGCCTGCGGTCGGTCTGCGCGACGTATCCGGCGCGGTCGGCCACCGTGAGCCCGCCGGCGGTGGCAACCGTGCCGGTCGTGCCGGGCGCGGTGGTTCCGGTGCCGGAGGTGCCGACGGGGAGCGCCGCCAGCCGGGCGGCGACGTCGGCCCGGTCCGCGCCGGGGGCGTCCGCGACCAGGACCTGGCTGTCGAAGGCCACGGCGGCGTGCGCGGCGACGGCCGCCCGGGGCACGACCAACTGGCCGAAGCCGAGGCCGCGCTCGTACGTGGCGACGACCGTCAACTGCGCCTGGGTGCCGTCGCCGAGCCAGAAGGAAGCGCGGTCACCGGCCTTGAGGCCGAGCTTGCCGGCGAGCGCCGTGTCGAGGTCGACGGTGTCGGCACCCCGTGCGAGGTCGGCGAGCGAACCGGACCGCACCCCCAGGTCGAGGACCCTGGACAGCTTCGTCGGGTCACCGGAGACACCGAGCACGCCGGCGGAGCGGAGCTTGCCGTCGGAACGGTAGACGGCGCCGGTGCGCAGCACCCCCACCGCGGCGTCGACACCGGGCACCCGGGCGGCCTGCTCGGCGGTGGCGGCGGGCAGACCGGGGCCGGTGGAGCCGAGCACGTGGTCGGCGGTGATCCCGTCGCGCACCTGGGCGCCGGTGGCGTGCTGGACGCTGCTCTGGATGAACAGCATCGTGCCGCAGAACGCGGTCACCATCGCGATGGGCGTGAACGCGGAGGTCAGCCGGCGGGCGTTGGCGCGGGCGTTGTCGGCGGCCAGCGAACCGGCGGCGCCGCCCGCACCCGCCCGCAGCGGCAGCCCGAGCACCCCGGCGGCGACCCGGGCCACCCACGGGCCGAGCAGGGCGATCGCCGCCAGGAAGCACATGACCACCCCCAGCGCGGTGTTCGCGGCGTTCTCGCCGCTCATCCCGGCCGCCACCACGGCCAGCACCACGCCGCCGACGACGGCCACCAGGCCGAGCAGGGTGCGCACCACGCCCACGCGCCCCGGCGGCACCGACGCCTCGCCGAGCGCCTGGCCGGGCCGCAGGTTCGAGGGCCGACGCGCGGCGAGATGACCGGCGGCCAGCGCGGCGAGCAGACAGGTGGCGACGGCCACGAGCGCGGGAAGCGGGCCGACGTCCAGCTCGACGCCCGCGGGGACGGCGCCGCGCTCGGTCAGGCCGTCGAACCACCAGCGGGCCAGCGCCACACCCGGGACGAGGCCCAGCACCCCGGCGAGGGGAGCCACCAGCACCGCCTCCGTCGCGATGGTGCGCCGGATCTGGCGGGGCGTCGCGCCGACCGCGCGCAACAGGGCGAACTCCCGGGCCCGTTGGCCGACGGCCAGTGCGATCGTGGACACCACGACGAAGACCGCCGTCATGGTCGCGGTGCCGCCGAAGGAACCGCCGATCGCGATGAGCAGGGTACGGCCGTCCCCGAGGGACGGCTTCTCGACGGAACCCCGGGCTTCGCCGGTGACCACCCTGACCCCGGTGGGGGAGGCCGCGGGCCGGGACTCCCCGGCGTCCGCCCGGCCGGCGGTGTCGCGCAGCGCGTCGCGCAGTTGCCGGGCGAGGTCCTCGGCCCCGACGCCTTCGCGGGGCTGGACGGCGATGGCGTCGACGCGGCCGGGGTGGCCGGAGAGCCGGCCGGCCGCGTCGTCGGCGAACCAGGCGGTGGGGCCGGCGCCCTGCGGCGCGGCCAGGCCGGAGATCCGGTAGGTGCCACCGCCGCCGGGCGCGACCAGGTCCAGGCTCGCGCCCGGGACGAGGCGGGCGGCGCGCGCGGTGGCGGCGTCGAGGACGACCTCGCCTTCGCCGGGCGCACGGCCCTCGACCAGGGTGTCCGCGCCGCCCGCGATGCCGAGCGCCGCGTACCCGCGCCCCGTCAGCGCCGGGGTCGCCGGGCCCGGCTGGACCGGGAAGGCGGAGTCCGCGCGGGCCGCCGCCACCCCCGGCTGCGCGGCGATCCGCCGGGCCAGGGCGGCGTCCACCCGGGCCCGGTCGGAGACCGGCCGGTCGACGGTCTTCACCTTCTTGTTGACCCTGCGGACGATCTCGACGTCCGGCTCGGCCGCCACGACGACCGGCGCGTTCGCGTACCGCACCGGCGGCACGGTGGCGGTGATACCGGTCTGCAGCATGGTGCCGCAGGCCATGATGACCGCCGCGCCGAAGAGCAGGGCGATGAACGTCCCCGCGAAGGAGGCGGGCCGGAAGCGTACCGAGGCCCGCGCGAGTCCGTTGCTCACGCTGCCGCCCCCACCCGGCGCGTGGCGAACGGGGCGGCCACCGGACCGCGTCGCGCCGCCCGTAACCCGATCGCGGCCGGACCCGGGTCAAGGGGCCCGTTCGGCCCGTACGCGGAACGGTCGTGGCGGCGTGCCATGGTGGTGCCTTCCCTCGCGGATCGTCGCTGGTCATCGACCCGACCCAGGCTAGGAACGGCGGCTGCGGCGGACCATGGAGGCTCCCGGCGGAGCAGCGGTGGGGTTATCCCCACCCCCGCCCCGGGCCGAACGCCCACGCGAGCCGTTTCTGCTCCCGAAGTCCTTCCGAACGACCAACGCACGCGCGGTTCGGGGAAGTTCATTCACACCCCGACCAAAGAGCAAGCGGACGGACCACCTGCGCCACCGAAGGGGCGGGCGCGCGGGCACCGTGTTCTCGCCCGGGCGGGCGGGGGTGGGGAGTGCCGCCCCCGCCCGGTGTGGGTCAGCCGAGGGCGAGCATCGCGTCGGTGACCTCGGCGAGTGCCGTGGTGGGGATCGTGGTGGCGGCGTGGTCGAGGACGAGCAGCCGCGCCCCGGGGATTTCGCGGGCGAGTGCCTCGGCGTTGCCGAGGGGGAAGAAGCGGTTGTGGCGGCCGTGGACGACGAGGGTGGGGACCTCGATGTCGGGCAGGCGTTCGCGCCAGCGGGGTGTGCAGTCGAGCGCGGCGAACACCGTGCCGAGCTGGTTGGCCGTCTGGACCGGGGGCGCGGTGCCGGGGGTGCGGTCCCAGACGCGTGCGGCGGTCGTGCGGGCGGTGGCGGGGTCGTCGCCGAGGATCTCCGCGCTGGTGGCGGCGAACTCGGCGACGGCCCCGCGGTCGGCCCAGTCGGGCGTGGGGCGGGCGAACAGGCGGCTCATGGTCGCCCGGTCGTGGTCGGGGAGGTCGTCGTCGGGCGGGCCCGGGGCGACCGGGCGGGTGCCGGCCAGGGTGAGGGCCGAGAAGGTGCCCGGGTGGTCGAGCGCGGCCACCTGGGCGACCATCCCGCCGACGCCGGTCCCGGCGAGGTGGGCGGGTGCCCCGCCGAGGGCGTCGGCGAGGGCCGCCGCGTCCTCGGCGAGGTCGCGCAGGGTGTAGGCGGGGGCCCAGGGGTCCGCCGTCGTGGACTCCCCGCTGTCGCGCAGGTCGTAGCGCACCGCGCGGCGCCCGCCGGCGGCGAGGCGTTCGCACAGCGCGTCGGGCCAGGAGAGCATCGTCGGCCCGCCGGCGAGCAGGACCAGGGGCGCGCCGCGGTCACCGAAGGACTCGATGCCCAGGGCGACCCCGTTGGCGTGGACGGTGGTCACCGGATCACCGGGATCCGCCGTGGCCGAGGCCGCGGTCGGGTGCGCTCATGTCGCCCGTCGCGGGGGTGCCGTCGGCGAGCCCGTAGCGGAGGTGGACGGTGCCCTGCGGGGCGGCCGCCGGCGGTTCGAGGAGCGTGAGGTTCGTGGGGACCGTGCCGCCGTCGAACACCTTCTTGCCGACGCCGAGCATGATCGGGTGCACCCACAGGTCGAGGCGGTCGAAGAGCTTCTCCCGCAGGAGGCTCTGCACCAGGTCCAGGCTTCCGACGACCTTCACGTCGCGGTGCCGGTCGCGGATCGCGCGCACCTCGGCGGCCAGGTCGGGGCCGAGCCGCGTGGATCCGGCCCACGGGAGGTCGGGCTCGCCGCGGGAGGCCACGTACTTCGGGACGCGGTTGAAGAGCTCGGCGATCTCGCCGTCCTTCTGGTGCGGCCAGTAGGCGGCGAAGATCTCGTACGTCCGGCGGCCGAGCAGGAGGGCGTCCGTGCCCTCGTACGCGGCGCTGATCTGCGCCCCGGTGACCTCGCTCATCAGTGGCGCCTGCCAGCCGCCGAACGGGAACCCCACCGGGTCCTCGTCGGGGCCGCCGGGTGCCTGCCCGACGAGGTCGAGGGTCGCGAACAGTTCGATGTGGATGAGGCCCATGGCTGTGCTCCCGGTGAGTGCGGTCGTTTCCGTCGAGGTGTAGACCGGCGGGGGCCGGAAGACTCATCGCCACGCCGGTACCCGGTTTCTCCGGAGCCGCCGGGCCTCAGCGGGCGGTGGCCTCAGCGGGCGGGCGTGTCGTCGATCCGGGCGATGCGGGCGAGGACGGCGGCGGCGCCGTCCTCGCCCGTCATGAGCCCGGCCACGGCGGCCGCGCGGCGGCGGAGCGGTTCGGCCAGGGCGGCCGTGATCGCGTCGGCGAGGCGTTCGGCGGTGAGCTCCTCGAACGGCACGGGCGGCGGGGCGACGCCCAGCCGGTGCAGCCGTGCCGCCCAGAACGGCTGGTCGGCCATGACGGGCACCGTCACGGCGGGGACCCCGGCGCGCAGTGCGGCGCCGGTGGTGCCCGCCCCGGCGTGGTGGACGACGGCGCCCATGCGGGGGAACAGCCAGTCGTGGGGGAGGTCGCCGATGGAGAGGACGTCGTCGCCCGTCGCCGCGAGCCCGGCCCAGCCGGCCTGGACGACCGCGCGCACACCGGCCCGCCGTACGGCCGCCGTCACCAGTTCGCCGAGCCGCGCGCCCTCGCCCGGGGCCATGCTGCCGAACCCGATGAACACCGGTGCCGGACCGGCCTGGAGGAAGTCGACGAGTTCGGCCGGGGGCTGCCAGCCCTGCGGCCGGGCGGGCCACCAGAAGCCCGCCACGTCGACCGGGGCCGGCCAGTCGGCCGGGCGCGGCAGGAGCAGGGGACTGTAGCCGTGGACGACGGGCCGGGTGCGGCCGAGCGGTTCCGGCGCCGCCGCGCCGGGCAGGCCGAGGCGCTCGCGCAGCCGGGCCACGGCGCCGGAGAACAGCCGCTCCGCGCCGCGGAGCCGCTCGCGGCCGGCGGCGAGGTTGCCCGCCGGCCCCAGGTCCCGGTCGGCGCCGGGGCCGGGCAGCGGGAACTCCGTGGTGGCGAAGGCGGGCGTGAGGTAGGTGCCGAGGACGGGCACGCCGTGGGCGTCACCGGCCGTCAGGGCCAGCGGGGACGGGGCGAAGGCGGTGAGCAGCAGGTCGGTTCCGCCCCCGCCGACGGCGTCCGCCACGCCGTCGGCGAGCCCGTCCACGTACGCGGTCATCAGCGCGCGGGTCTCCGCCGGGGACGTCGCGCGGGCCCTGGCGCGGATGAGCTCCTCCGGGTCCCCCGGCAGGGGGCGGTGTTCCAGTCCGCAGGACTCGACCAGTGGCGCGAAGGCCGGATGGGCGAGCACGGCGACCCGGTGCCCGGCGTCCTCCAGGCGGCGGCCCAGGCCGGTGAACGGGGCGACGTCGCCGCGGGAGCCGGTGGTGACGATCAGGATGCGCATGGGGCGATTCTCCACCGCGCGCCCGGCGCCCGTCAGGGGCCGGGCGGCGGGCCTTGTGGCGGAGGGCCTTGCAGCGGCGGGCCTTGCGGCGGCGCGGACGCCGGGGCGCAGGCGGCCCGTTCGCGGAGCAGTTCGGCGCGCAGTTCCGGGTCGGGCCCGGGGTCGGTGGCGAGGGCGCGGGTGAAGTCCCGGACGGCGGCGGCCGGATCGCCGAGTCGGCGGTGGGCGAGTCCCCGGTTGAAGAGGGCGACGGGGTCGGGGTCCAGGGCGATGGCGCGGTCCAGGTCGGCGACGGCACCGGGGACGTCGCCGCGTTCGAAGCGGATCGTCGCGCGGTTGGCCCAGGCGGTCGGCAGGTCGGGGGAGTGTTCGACGGCCCGGGTGAGCAGCGCCTCGGCCTCGGGGAGGCGGCCGCGTTCGGACGCGACCAGGCCGAGCACGCAGAGCAGGTGCGGTTGGCCGGGGGACAGCTCCAGGCCCGCGTGGGCGTCGCGTTCGGCGAGGTCGAGTTCGCCCTCGTCCAGGTACAGGCCGGCCCGGTTGACCAGGGCGTCGAGGTGGTCGGGGTCGATCCGCAGGGTCCGGTCGAGGTCGGCCAGTGCCGCCTCCGGCCGGCCCAGGTCGGTGTGGGTCTCGGCGCGGTTGTAGTACGCCTCGGGCAGGTGCGGGCCGAGGCGGATCGCGGTACCGTAGTCGGCGATCGCGTCGTCCGGCCGGCCGGTGGCCCGGTGGAGGGCGGCCCGGTCGACGTAGTACTCGGCGTTCTGCGGGTCCTGGGCGATCACCGTGTCGAGGTCGGCGAGTGCGCGGGCCGGATCGCCCAGCGCGAGGTGCAGTTGGGCCCGGTTGTGGACCAACCGGGCGCGGTCCTGGGGGCGTTCGCCGGGGGCCAGGGTCTCGGCGAGCCGCGCGAGGCCGTCCTCGACCGTGCGCAGCGCCGCCGTGTGGTCGCCGGCCCGGCTGTCCAGCAGGGCGAGGCCCTGGCGGTGGAAGACGGTGGTGACGGTGCGTTCGCGGGGGTCGTCGATCTGCCCGGCGAGGGCGATGGCGCGGTCCAGCCAGATGCGGGCGGCGGTGAGGTCCCGGGCGGGCTCGGGCAGGTGACGGGCGTGGAGCATGGCGGTGGAGTAGGCCGCGGACAGGTGGATCCTCGGCTCGTCGGTGAGCTGCCGGGCCCGGTCGTAGAGCGCGAGCGCCTCGGCCGGGCGGTCCAGGGCGGTCAGCGCGGTGGCGAGCATGGTGGTGAGGGCCCACCAGTTCCGGGTGTCGCCCGCCGGGGTGACCAGCGGCAGGCCGCGCCCGGCGAGCCGGACGGCGTGCTCGTAGAAGCCGCCGCGCAGGGCCAGTGCGAGCGCGGCGCGCAGTGCGTCGACGCCGTCGGTGGCCGGGCGGGTGCCGCGTTCGCGGTGGTAGGGGATCGCGCCGAGTCGCCAGGACCACTCGCCGGTCGCGGCCAGGGCGTCGGCGCGCTCGTCGTGCCAGGCGGGGCCGTGGGCAGGGGCAGTGTCGTCGGGGGCCGGCCGGGACGGGGTGACGGGGAGCGGACGGGCGTACTCGGCGACGGTCGCGGCGAGCGCGTCGGGCAGCGAGGCACCGCCGACGTACAGCCTCAGCCGGGACGGGTCGACGCGCCGCAGCAGGGTGTCGACGAGTTCGACGGTGGTGGCGTCCGCCTCGTCCACCCGGTCGAGCACGACGGCGGTCGGTGTCCGTCGGCCCGCCGACCAGGCGGCGACGAACTCGCCTATCCCGTAGGCGAGGTGGCGGGTGCGTCGGGCCGGGTGGAACCTGATCTGGACGTCGGCGACGTCCAGGGCCGCGACGGCCTCGGCGGCCCACGGCATCGAGGGCTCCAAGTCCCTTACCGCGCTGAGGAGTTCGACCTGGTGGCAGTCCACCAGCGGGGAGCGGCCCTGGTCGAGGACGAGATGGCGGACGAACTCGCCGACCCCGCCGTAGGGCCCGCGCCGCCAGACCCGGCAGTCGAAGGAGCCCAGGAGCCCTTCGGCTCCGGCGGCCGCCGCGTTCCGGTCCCGGGGCAGTGCCGCCTCCAGCCAGACGTGTCGCATGCTCGACCCATCCCCTCCTCGTGTCGACGGGCCCGCCGCGGGCCGTCGTTCCGGGACCGCGGCCGCCCGGTGGCGCACCGGGGCCCCGGCTGTGCGGTGGCGTGCCGGAGCACACGGGATGCCCCGGCGCGCCACCGGTGTCAGTGGTGCGCCGGAGTTACCAGCACCACTCGATCCAGAGCCGGCGGGAGTTGCCGGTCAGCGCGACGGTGCCGGACTTACGGGTCGTCATCTTCCGCATGTCTGTCTCCTTCGGTGGGTGGTGGGGGGCGGTCGGCCGGGGCCCGCGGCGACCACCGCCCATGGTGGTGATAATTCGTATGAGCTGTCAAGGAATTGGAGGCTCCGCTACCGGTTGGCACCGAATGCCGACCGGGTCGGGAGGAGACCGGGCGCGTTCCGGCGGCGGCGCGCGCGTGGACGGAAACGCGGACGGCGCGTGGACGGAAGCGTGGACGGGCGCGGCGAGGTCGCCGCGCCCGTCCCGCAGGCCGTACGGGGGAGGTCAGTTGACGAAGACCGCCGGGCCGCCCGGCCGGCTGGTGTCGGCGACCGGGCCGTACGTCGCGGAGAAGTAGCCGTCGGCCGGGCAGAGCGTCGAGCCGCTGCTCTTGGCGAAGTGCTCGGTGCGGAAGGCCAGGCTGTGCGCGGTGTTGTCGGCGTTTCCGGTGAACGCGCCGCTTAGCTGGTAGGAGCAGGTGATGGTGCCGAACCAGGTGTCCAGTACGGCGGTGGCCTGGATCGTCCCCGCGGACCCGCCGCTGAGGGTGACCGGCAGGCCGGCCGCGTCGGAGACGGTGACGCCGTAGGGCAGGTTGCCGACCGTCAGGCTGCGCACCGAGGTGACCCCGGTGACGTTGGCGGTACAGGAGCCGAAGGTCAGCCCGGTCAGCGACGCGGTCGCGCTGCCCGGCGCCGCCGGGTTGTCCAGCACCGAGGCCGAGAGCTGGGAGGTGGCGCAGGTGACCCCGGTGGTGCTGGTCGCGGTCGAGTAGAAGGTGGCCCTGCTGCCCGCGGCGAGCGGCGCGGCGAGGGCGTCGCCGACGGCGACGGCGGTGCCGCCCGCGCTGCCGGCGGTGAGCACCGGGCCGGCGGCCAGGGGCCCGGGCGAAGCGGCGGCGGGTGCGGCGGCCGACGTGAGCGCGGCGGTCGCGCAGACGGCGGTGGCGGTGGCGGCGAGGTGGCGGCTGAAGCGCATGGGAAAACCTCTTCCTCGGTGAGGGGCGAGAAGACGTCCTCTCGTGGCTCCCGAGCGGTGGGGACCGGGGAGCGCGCGGCGTTTCCGGGCTCATACGTTCCAACCGTGACCGCATGCCGTCAAGGCGGTGCGCCGAACTTGCTGACTTTTCGTCAACAAGGGCGGGGCGGCTCCGGCCCGGGCCCTCCCCGGGCCCGCACGCCCGGATGTCCGGGCGGCTGCGAGAATTCCGGCATGGCTGAGCACGGCAAGGACCACGGGTACCTCCTGGACAACCGGCAGACGGAGGCGGGCATCCGGTTCGGCGCCCTCGCCGAACTGTTCGACCCGGTGACCTTCCGGCACGTCGACGCCCTCGGGATCGGCCCCGGCATGCGCTGCTGGGAGGTCGGCGCGGGCGGCCCCTCGGTGGCGCTCGGGCTCGCCGAGCGCGTCGGCCCGACCGGCAGGGTCGTCGCCACCGACATCGACGTCTCCTGGACCGCCCCCGCCGCCGGCGGCGTGATCGAGGTGCTGCGCCACGACGTGGCCACCGACCCGCCGCCGCCCGGCGGCTTCGACCTGGTGCACGCCCGGCTGGTCCTGGTGCACGTCGCCGACCGCGCCGAGGCCCTGCGCCGAATGGTGCGGGCCCTGCGCCCGGGCGGCCGACTGCTCCTGGAGGACGCCGACCCGGCCCTGCAGCCGCTGCTCTGCCCCGACGAGTCCGGCCCCGAGGAACGCCTCGCCAACCGGCTGCGGTCCGGCTTCCGCACCCTGATGGCGGGGCGCGGCGCCGACCTCGCGTACGGACGCACGCTGCCCCGGGCGCTGCGCGAGGCGGGGCTGGTCGACGTCCAGGCCGACGCGTACTTCCCGATCACCTCGCCGGCCTGCGCGGTCCTGGAGGACGCGACGGTCCGGCAGATCCGCGGGCTGCTGGTGCGGGAGGGCCTCGCGACGGACGAGGAGATCGACCGCCACCTGGCCAACGTCGCCACCGGTCGGCTGGACCTCGCCACCGCCCCGATGATCTCCGCGTGGGCACGCCGCCCGTGACCTCCCGGAACGGCCCCGGCGGAGGCGCCGCCGGGGCCGGCACGGTGCCCGCCGGGATCCGTCCGCGGGCGGTGGCGGGGCCGCCGAGGGGGGCGGTGCGGAACGGGCCGGCGGCGGGACGGGCCGAGGGCTTCGACACCTGCTCCTGTACCGGCGGTTCGGCGTCGTTCACCTCCGCGTCGGCCGGGTTTCCCGGGAGGAAGGTCAACTGGTAGGGCGGCTCCGACGGGTTCCGGCGGCGCGGTCCCGCCGTCCGTCGTCCGCCACCCGCAGGGGAGGTGGCGGGCGGCGGCCGCTCGGAGCAGACTCACCCGACATGACGCGACTCCCCGCCGTGGACCGGCACCCGGCCCCGACCGGACTCCCGACCGCGACCGGACTCCCGACCGCGACCGGACTCCCGACCGCGACCGGACTCCCGGCCCCGACCGGACTCCCGACCCCGAACCGGCGCCCGCGACTGCTCGTCGTGAGCGGGCCGCCCGGGGCCGGCAAGACCACCCTGGCGCACGCCCTGGCCGGTGCGCTCGGCCGGCCGCTGGTCTGCCGGGACGAGATCAAGGAGCGGATGGCCGCCGCCGGTGAGGCGCCGGTCGAGGAGCTGGACCGGCGGACGCTGACGGAGTTCTTCCGCACCGTCGAGGGCCACCTGCGCGCGGGAACGGACCTGGTGGCCGAGGCGGCCTTCCAGGACCGGCTGTGGCGGCCCGGTCTGGAGCCGCTCGCCGACCTCGCCGACCTGCGCATCGTGCGCTGTGCCGTCGACCCCGGGACCGCCCGCGCGCGGATCGCCCGCCGGGCCGCCGAGACGCCCTCGCGTGCCGTCCACGCGGACGGCGAGCTGCTGCTCCGCATCGCCCGGGGCGAGCGGCCGATCGAGTCCTGGGTGCCGATCGCGCTGGACGCCCCCTGCCTGGCCGTGGACACGACCCGGGGCTGGGCCCCGTCGCTGGAGCGGATCACGGCCTTCGCCGGCGGTGTGGCCGATGACATCGGAGCCGGCGGGGAGCCGTCCGGCCGGACCGGGAACAACCGGCCGGAGGTCTAACCTCGACGGCATGGACGCGTTCGAACACCCGGACGGGCAGGCCGGCCCGCCGGGAGAGGGGCTGGAGGCCCTGGTCCGGCTGCTGGACCGGCGCGGTGCGGTGGTGCTGAGCGGGGCGGGGCTGTCCACCGAGTCCGGCATCCCCGACTACCGCGGCGCCACCGGCCGGCGCCGCAGCGGCACCCCGATGACGTACCAGGAGTTCACCGGCAGCGCGGACGCGCGGCGCCGCTACTGGGCGCGCAGCCACACCGGCTGGCCCGCGATCGCCGGTGCCCGGCCGAACGCCGGGCACCACGCGGTGGAACGGCTGCGCCGGGCGGGGCGTGTCACGGCGGTGATCACCCAGAACGTGGACGGCCTCCACCACGCGGCCGGCACCCGGGAGGCGGTCGAGCTGCACGGCGGCCTGCGCCGGGTGGTCTGCCTCGGCTGCCGTCGCACCAGCGGCCGGGCCGAGCTGGACCTGCGGCTGGACGAGCTCAACCGGGGCTTCCGGCGGGCCGGGGCGGCGGAGCTGCGCCCCGACGGCGACGCGCGGTTGCCGCAGCCCGCGGTGGACGCCTTCCGGGTCGCCGCCTGTGCGGACTGCGGCGGGGTGCTCAAGCCCGACGTGGTCTTCTTCGGGGAGAACGTCCCGCCGCCCCGGGTCGAGCACTGCTACGAACTGGTGGACGCGGCGAGCTCGTTGGTCGTCCTGGGCTCCTCGCTGGCGGTCCTGTCCGGGCTGCGGTTCGTGCGCCGGGCGGCCCGGTCGGGGCTGCCGGTCGCGATCGTCAACCAGGGGCCGACGCGCGGGGACGAGCTGGCCGAGCTCCGGCTCGACCTGCCGCTGGGGCGGACCATGGCGGAGGTCGCCCGGCTGCTCGACGGCGGGTGAGCGTCCGGGCCACCGAGCCCGGCCCGGCCCAACCGAGCCCGGCCCGGCCCGCTCCGGTCCGCTCAGCCGGCCGGCAGGGCGGGCCGGCCCGGCACCCACAGGGGCACCCGGCCGCCGCGCGGCATGCAGCGCGCCGCGTCCTGCTCCAGGCTGCCGGCCACCCGCCCGGGGTCTCCCTCGCACAGTTCCACCAGCGCGGCCGCCGCGATCCGGGTGCAGCAGAGCACCAGTGCCAGGGTGTCCTGGCGGTGGTGCCGCTCCCGTACGTACGCCTCGGCGCGCTCCTCGATCCGGTGGGCGTGGCCCGCCCCGTCCTCGGTGGTGATCGCCTGGACGCCGTGCCACACCAGGGTCAGCGCGCAGGGCTCGGCCGGGTGGGAAGCGCCCTCCCGCTGCGCCTGCTCGCGGGCCTCCGCCGAGCGCCGTCCGAGCCACTCCAGCGCCGCCGGCCCGTCCTCCCGGCAGGTGCGCAGCACCAGCTCGGCGGCCCGGGCGACCACGGCCCGCAGTGCCGCCGGCGCGGGCACCCGCAGCCCGGACCCGGGCCCGTCGCCGAAGGCCAGCCAGGCGTCGGCGAACGAGGCGGCCCGCAGTCCGCCCATCCAGGCCGGCGCCCCGGCCTCCGTGCTCATCCAGTCCTGCGCCCCCAGCCGGACCAGCCCCACGGCCGCCAGGCTCGCCGCGTCCCCGTCCAGCTCCCGCAGCCATTCGCTCCGCACCAGTACACACCCCCGTCAGCGGTTCATCCCCGTGAGGCCTCATCCCACCACACCAGGACGGGAACGAACTAGACAGGGTCACGTCACAATCTGGAACCGGGCCCTCCGGACCGAACCGCGGCGGGGGCGGTTCGGGGACGACGCGATCCGGCCAGGTGTGCGAGCGGCCGTGCCGCCCGGCCCGGTCGCCGTGGGGCGGCCGTGGCGCGTTTGGTTCCCGGGGTGTGGGCGTCGGGTGAGTTGGGCAGGGACGCGTCAGGACCCGGGCGGCTGTGCGGACGCCCGGTGCGTCGGGGCGGGGTCGATGCCGGCCTGCCGTCAGTGTGCGAGGAGCCCGTCGATCAGGGCGAGCGCGTCCTCCACCGATCCCGCCGGATCGATCACCGGATACAGGACGCCGCGGACGGTGCGGGTGGCGTCCAGCACGAGGGTGAGCCGCTTGAGCCGGTCGACGCCCGCCGCGCGGAACGTGGGCAGGCGCAGCGCCGCGGCGAGCCGGAGATCGGCGTCGGAGAGCAACGGGAAGGGGATGCGGGCGTGCTCCGCGAACGCGGCCAGCTGGTCCGGGCGTTGGGTGCTGATGCCGTGGACCCGGGCGCCCCGGTCGGTGAACTCGGCCATCCGGTCGCGGTAGGTGCCGGACTCCAGGGTGCAGCCGGCCGCGCCGGGGATCTCCCCCCACCCGGGCGGGTAGTCCAGGCCGCCGGGGGCGTAGGCGCCGGGGTAGCAGTAGAGCACCGTCCAGGCGGAGCCGGGCACTACGGGATCGACCGACCCGCCGGTGGCGTCGGCGAGTTCCAGCTCGGGCAGCCGGTGGCCGGTCAGGGCGTGCACCCGGCGGGTCTCGGCGGAGTCGGCGGTGCTGGTCCCGGTGAGCGAGCCGTCGCCCAGGACGTACCGGCCGCCCCAGTCCTGGAGGGCGACCAGGAGCGGCAGCAGGCCCCGCCCGGCCGGGGTCAGGTGGTACTCGTAGCGCGGCGGGTGGGGGTGGTAGAGCCGCTTCTCCAGCACCCCGTCGGCGACGAGCGCCTTGAGGCGTTCGGTGAGGACGCGCCGGCTGATGCCCAGTCCGGCGCACAGCGCGTCGAACTGGTGGGTGCCGCCGGCGACGTCCCTGATCAGGAGCAGGGTCCAGGTGTCGCCGACCACGGCCAGGGCCTGGGAGATCGCGCAGTCGGGGTCCGCCGCTTCGGTGTGCCGCATGAGTGCTGATTATAGTGAGTTCCAAAATGAAACTCACTCGCCGTGGAAGGCGGCCGCGGCGGAGCGCCGTGACCGTCCGGACGGGCGGGTGGGCCGGTTGCGACAGAAGGGGTGGGCCCGAAGGTGGATGTGACGACGCGAACGGCGGGCGTGACGGACCGCGGAGCGGACCGCGGAACGGACCGCGGAACGGAGCGGGGAGCCGGGCAGGGGGCGGATCACGGGGGAGGGCGCGAGGCCCGGCCCGGGGCATCGGCCGGGGTCTTCTGGCGCTACTGGACCGGATCGCTGGTCAGCCGGCTCGGGGACCAGGTGACCGTCGTGGCCCTGCCGCTGATCGCCGTGCTCACCCTGCACGCGACCGCCTGGCAGGTCGGCATGGTCACCGGCGCCGGGTACCTGGCCTGGCTGCTGGTCGGACTGCCGGCCGGAGTCCTGGTCCACCGGCTCCCGCTGCGCGGCACCCAGGTGGTGATGGACCTGCTGCGCGGCCTGGCGGTGGCCTCGGTGCCGGTGGCGGCCGCCCTGGGGGTGCTCGGCCTGCCGCACCTGGTGGCGGTCGCCCTGCTCGTCGGCCTGGCGAGCGTGGTCTTCGACGTCGGCAACTCCACCTTCCTGCCCTCGATCGTCGCGAAGGAGGAGCTGACCGCCCGCAACAGCCTGCTGTCCGGCAGCAGCGCCGCCACCGAGCTGGCCGGCCCCTCGCTCGGCGGGGTGCTGGTCCAACTCGTCGGCGGCGCGGCCGCGATGGTCCTGGACGCGGTCAGCTACCTGGTCTCGGCGGCGCTGCTGCGCAGCCTGCCGCGCGCCGAGCGGCCCGCCGGGCGGCCGGCCGACGCGGGGATGCGGGAGCAGATCCGCGAGGGCTGGCACTTCGTCACCCGGCACCCGGTGATCGGGCCGTGCGCCGCCGACGCCACCGCGGTCAACTTCGTCGCCGGCGGGCTGATGACGCTCACCCCGGTCTTCCTGGTCGACACCCTCGACGCGCCCGCCGCCGCCGTCGGCGCCCTGATGGCCACCGGCGGCCTGGGCAGCCTGGTCGGCGCCGCCCTCACGCCCCGGGTGGTCTCCCGGATCGGCAGCGGCGGCGCCCTGCGGTGGGGTGCCCTGATCGCGGCGCTCTTCACCTTCCTGCTCCCGTTGGCCGGTTCCGGCTGGGCGGTGCTGGTCTTCGCGGTCGGCAACGCGGGCTTCTCGGCGGGCGTCGTGGTCACCAGCATCGTCACCCGCACCCACCGGCAGACCCACACCCCGCCGGAGCTGCTGCCCAGAGTGATGGCCACCGTCCGGTTCGTCTCCTGGGGCGCCATCCCGATCGGCGCGCTCCTGGCCGGCGCCGCCTCCACGGCCTGGGGGCCGCGTACGGCCCTGCTCCTGCTGGCGGTGTGCAGCCTGGCCAGTCCGGCGATCCTCCTGGTCGGATCGATCCGCCGCCTGCGCGACCTGGCCTGACCCGGCGTCGGACGGCGTCGGGTGACGGCGGGCGGCGGCGGGCCGCGGCGGGCCGCGCGCGAATCCGGCTGCGCGCCGGCGGAGCGGCGGCTAGCCTCGGCCGGATGACAGCCATCCTGAACGACGCCGTCCGCGCGCTGCTCGACGCGCCCGTCCCCGCCGTCCTCGCCACCCTCAACCCGGACGGGAGCCCGCAGACCTCGGTGGTCTGGGTCGGCCGCGACGGTGACGACCTGCTCGTCTCCACGGCGGCCGGGCGCCGCAAGGAGCGCAACCTGCACCGCGACCCGCGGGCCAGCCTCACCGTCTACGACCCGGCCGACCCGCTGCGCTACGTCGAGGTCCGGGGCCTGGCCACCGTCACGGAGGACACCGGGCGCGCCCTCGCGGTCGCCCTCGCCGAGCAGTACGAGGGGCCCGGCGCCGGCCAGGAGTACCTCGACCTCCCGCCGGAGGTGCGGCGCGTGGCCGTCCGGATCAGCCCGACCAGGGTCGTCGGCACCGCGACGACCGGCTGACCGGGGCGGCCGCGGGCCCGAAGCCGCGACGGCGGCGGGGGTGCCCTCCCCCTGATCGGCGGTGGGGGAGGGCAGCTGACGCCGCGTCGGGTCCTTCGACGGATCGCCGTTCCGGGCCGGGCCGCGCTCCCGTGCGGCGCCCCGGCCGAGGACGGGGTGGGCCGCCATGACGCGTGTGTGGAAGTTGCCGCTGTCGCTGCTGCTCGGCGGTGCCGCCGCCGCGGGCGGACTGGCGTTCACCGGGAGCCACGGGGCGGCCGTCCTGTACCTGCTGCTGTTCGCGGGGCTCGCGGTCATGAACTCGCCCCTGGTGTTCCCGAGTTCGCCCGGTGCGGCGGAGGCGCTGCGCCGCAGCGCGGTCGACGGCCGACCGGTGGTCTACTGGCGGCCGGGCTGCGCGTACTGCCTGCGGCTGCGCGTCCGGTTGGGGCGGAGGGCCCGGCAGTTGCACTGGGTCGACATCTGGAGCGACCCGGAGGCGGCGGCGGTGGTGCGGGCGGCCAACGACGGCAACGAGACCGTGCCGACGGTCGTCGTGGACGGCCGGCCGCACACCAACCCCGATCCCGGATGGGTGCGCGGACAGCTTCCGCCCGCCGCCTGAGCGGCGGGCGGTCCGGGCGCGGGGCGGGCGTGCGACGGTCCGGTGGGTGAACGGCCCGGCGGCGTACGGCGATCGGCACAGGTCGGCGCAGGTCGGCGCGGTGCGGACGGGGCGCGGAGGGCCCGGGCGTTGCGGTTCGGTGACATGGAAGGCTCAATTCCGTCGACTGTTCGTACTACCTTCGGTGTGGACGCGGCCCCGGCCTTCGGTCCCCGCGGGAGGGGCGTGAACTGCGCTCTCCTCACCCGTACTTCGCTCAGGAGAACCCGCATGTCCCTCTCGACGATCCGCCGTGCCGGCACCGTCCGTCGGTTGGCCGGAACCGTTCTGACCGCGGCCCTGCTGGTACCCGCGGCCACCGCCTGCTCCTCCTCGTCGGGCACCCGGGGCGCGGCCGCTCCGACCACCGCCGCGGCGGCCACCACGCCGGGCGCCGCCCCCACCGCCGCGCCGGCGGCCACCACGCCCGCCGCGCCGGGCACGCCCGCGGCGTCCGCGACGCACGGTGCCACCGCGCCGACCGCCACGCCCTCCGGGCGTGCGACGACCGCACCGGCCCCGGGGAACCTGCCCAAGCCGGGCGGCCAGGTCCGCACCGAGACCCTGGTGGACGGCAGCACGGCCGAGATCCGGACCCTCGGCGACCAGCACTATCTCGCCAAGGTCGTCAACGACGGCCAGGTCCTCGCCACCCTGGAGACGAAGGGGCACGACGACGGGCTCGACGGCAACGGCATGTTCGTGGTGCTCTCGCTGGACGGGAAGATCCACTCCTGGATGGGCGGCGCACACCAGGGGCCGGGCACCTTCAAGCTGGCGGGCGGCTGGACGGCCAGGGTCACCAGGACCGGCGACCTCCACTACCGCGCGGAGATCCTCGGCGCGGACAACGCGGTGTACGGGACGCTGGAGGCGAACCAGCACGACGCCGGCGTCGACGCCAACGCCGTCCACATCGTGCTCAGCGCCGGCGGTGAGATCAGCGCCCACGAGTGAGCGGCCTCGCGTGAGGGGCCGCGCGCGAGTGCCCACGGGTGAGCGGCCTCGCGCGAGTGCCCGCGCGTGAGCGCGTACGGCTGAACGTCCGAGAGTGCGCGCGTCCCGGCGCCGGGGGCCGGGAAGCCCGGGACGCCGAACGGCGGTGGGCCCCCGATTGTTGGGGTGGCCCCCCCGTGGGGGGGTGGGGCCCAAGAGGGGGGGTTTTAATTGGGGTGT
>NZ_JBEZUT010000178.1:0-17931 GCF_040636595.1 Kitasatospora sp. NPDC036755 | reverse complement strand
GCACGGTCGTCGGCGCGGGTGACGGCGGTGCGCAGCGCCTCCAGCCGGGGGTGCGCCCGACCCGCCCGGACGTCGGCCAGGACCGCGGCGAGGCGGACGCGTTCGGCGCGCAGGCGCTCGACCTCGGCCTGGGCGGCCCGGAAGGCGGCGACGGCCTCCGGCCAGGAGGGGACGGGCTGGGCGGGCGCGGGCTGGGCGGCGGTACCGGCCATGGCTCCGGTGCCGGCCGCCGTTCTGCTGCCGGCCGCCGTCCTGGGCGGCACCCAGTCACCGAGGACCGCGTTCATGCCGCGCAGCGGCGGGAGGCCCGCCTCGGCCCGGGCGGCGGTCTCGTCCTCGGGCAGCCGGCCCCACCAGAAGCGCTCGCTGAACCTCGTCCGGTTGGACTTGTTGCCGAGCACGGCCGCGACCAGTCCCCAGGCGGGAGCTCCGCCGAGCAGCGCCGAGGCGAGGTCGGAGAAGTGGTCGGGGCCGCCGTGCCAGTGCTCGTCCAGGGCGTCGGCGCCGGGCAGTTCGGCGGTGATGTTCTCCACGGCGCCGTTGTTGGAGGAGGTCACCACGATCTCGCGGCCGGTGAGCCGCGGGTCGAGGGCGGAGACGAAGCGCGCGTGGACGCCCTGGCGGTCCTTGCCCCGCCAGGCACGTCCGACGAAGGCCTCCTCGGGCCGTCCGTAGCCCGCCATCACGGCGGCGCGTTCCACCACGAGGGCGGCGACCAGGTCGCGCAGCATGGTGGTCTTGCCGGTGCCGGGCGGGCCGTTGACGGAGAACAGGCCGCCGGCGTCGGCGTCGCCGGCTCCGGTGTCGGCTCCGGCTCCGGTGTCGGCGCGGTCGGCCAGCATCCGGTTGACCGCGAACTGCTGGCTGAGCGCGAGCGGGTGGCGCGCCTTCGCGGGCCAGCGCCCCGCCGGGACGAGCGCCGGATGGACGCCCTCCAGGCCGGCGGTACGGTCCCCGCGCAGATCGGTGCGGGCGCCGACGGGGATGTCCCCGCGGCCGGTCAGATAGGCCTCCAGCGCCGGGCCCAGACCACCGGAACGGCCGTCGTCCAGCGCGGCCCGCACCCGGGCGAGATCCGGCGGCAGCAGGCTGTTCAGGAACGGCTGGGCGGCGGCGGGCTTCGCCTTCGGGTCGCGCGGGCGGTGGACCAGCCGGCTCCGGACCCGGATCGCCCGCGGGTCCAAGTGCTCCTCCACGCCGCAGAGATGGGCGATCTGGGCCGTCAGCGCCACCAGGTCGGCGAGCGCGACCGGGCGGGCGCCGGTGTCCTCCTCCACCCCGTCCACGGACGGCTCCGGCGCGGCCTCCCCGTCCGAACCCTCCTGGCCGTCCGCCCCATCCCCGTCCGGACGGCGGGACGCCGACCACTCGGCGACCCGCCGCACCAGCGGCTCCGTCGCCCCCTGCACGGCAGCCCCGGCGACCTCGCCGAACAGCACGCCGACCGCCGCCACCGCCGCGCCGCCCAGGACCTCCGCGAGCAGCTGCCGCCAGCCGCCCTCCGCCGCGGGCTCCGAGCCCGGCAGGCCCTGGGGCCCCGACGCGTACGGCACCGGCGTCGCGGTCAACCGCCCCACCGCGACCTCGAACGCCTCCCCCAACTCCTCGAACCCGTCCAGCCACCCGACCGCCGACGGCCCCGGGTCGAACAGCCGACCCGTCGCCCAGGCACACGCGGAAACCACCGACGTGTCCTCGACCGGCCGCCCGTGCTCGTCCAGGACGAGCGCGAACATCGCGCTCTTCCCCGACAGCACCAACTCCTCGTCCGGCACCCCCGGATCCGGGTCGGTGCCCTTCGGCAGCACGGCGATCATCGCCCGGCGCAACAGCTCCAGGTCGAACACCCCGCCGTACACCTCGTGCCGCCACACCATCCCGCGCGGCGCCCACCGCGCCGCCGTCTCCGGATGCTCCGGCGCCCACGGCAACACCGGCGCGGCCCGGCCCGCCGCCGGCGTCACATCGACGACGATGACGTCCGACGCCCGGGGCCGACCCGCCCGACGCTTCCTCGGCACCTCCGGAATCGACGGCGGACCGAACAACTCGACCGCCCGCCAGCACTCCAGCAGGCTCTCCACACGCCCGTCCCCACGCCGCACCCCGCCGCCCCCGCCCGCTCGCACTCAGCCACTTCGTGTGCCGAACAACCGGCGGCAGAATCTACCGGATCCCCAGCGCCACGGAACGGCGGACCTCCCGACTCATGACACGATGTCCCCAGGTCTCGCCACCCCGACGGGCCAACCGCCGCAGGCATACGGCCAGTTCGACAAAGAAGCAGCAAAGCCGCCGCATCATCGCAGCTCACGAAGGGTCCTCCCCGCACCCGCGGGGGTCAGCCGGTGGCGCGGGCGTGCACGGGCGCCGGTCGCCTGTCCTCCCCACACCCGCGGGGGTCAGCCGCTGCCGACGGGCAGGAACGTGCCGATCGGGTAGTCCTCCCCGCACCCGCGGGGGTCAGCCGGTCTACGTCGTCAAGCTGGTCGTCGTAGACCCGCCCCCGCGGGGTCGGCCGGGTGCCGGCGGTTCAGCCGGCGCGGCCCTCCTTGATGAGTTTCTGGATGGAGTCGGGGACGGCGGCGCCCTGCTGGACGTGGGAGTCGGGTTGGGCCGGGCCGTAGGTGTGGCGGATCGGGAGGATGCCGCCCCAGGCCTTGCCGTGGTTCCAGTTCCAGTCGTCCTGGTTCTCGTGCTCGGGCTGGGTGATCTGGTGCTTCTTCATCCGCACCGTGGCGTTCTCGGTGAGGCTGACGGAGAGGACGCCGACGGTGGGCGAGTGTTTGCCGTCGCTGTCCATCTCGCCGTTCGGGCCGTCCTTGAGCGGGCGGAGTTCGGCCCACCGGCCGGGGATGACCTGGTCGCTGAGGGCCTCGATCGTCTTCCCGCGCTCGGCTTGGGCGACCTTCTTCGCGATTCCGTCGACCACCACGGAGCGGTAGTTGAGGGAGGTGCTGATCGCGGCTCGTCCGACGACGAGGCCGTCGAGCAGGGTGACGGTCACGCAGACCGGGACTCCGCCCTCGCTCCACAGGTGTTTCAGCGAGGGCGGTGTCGGGTCCGGCCAGTGGATGGAGCCGTGCAGGTAGAGGAGCTTCTGTCCGCCTTCCTCACGGTAGGCGTAGACCATGGGGACGCATTTCGGTCTGATCGCGGCCGGCACGCTGCCGGGTACGGTCTCCAGGTGGGCGACGGTGCAGACGAACCCCTCCTTGAGGATCGCCGCTGACGCCTCCAGGTCCTCCGTCTCCTTCGTCCTCTTGGCGACGGAGGCCGGCATCCGCGGGTCGGCCGGCACCCGCGTGGCCTCGCTCATCCTTCTTCCTTCTCGGCGTCTTCCTGGGCCTTGGCCAGGATGCCCTGTGCCACGCCTTCGGGGTCCTGGCCGTGGAAGGGGCGGCCGAAGAGCCAGTTGTAGAGCATCTCGCGGCAGATCTGCGGCTGGTAGGCGGGGACTTCGTGTCCGGAGTCGGGCAGGGCGACCTGGGTGACGTTGCCGAGGGTGCGGACGAATCCCTTGGGGTGTCCCTGTGCCTGCTGCCAGATCAGCCGTTTGGCCTTGTGCCAGCTGTCGTGCGGCTTCACGATGCCGTCGAGGATCTCCTCGGTGCTCTGGAAGCCGCAGGCGGTGTCGAAGTCCCCGGTGTAGAGGAGGACTTTGTACTTCTCGTTCGCGGTGATGAGTTCGGCGTACAGACCGGAGGCGTCCGCCATGTTGTCGGCCTTCAGATGCTCGGCCACCGGACCGGAGTTGTCCGCACACTGCCAGTCCGCCGTGACGTGCAGTGCGTCCTTGACGGGCCGGCTGTCGAGGTAGGAGGGCAGCGCTCCGATGGACAGCAGGTCGTCCCAGCGCCGTACGTCGTAGGCGTCGAAGTTGCCCCCGTAGGCGAGGACGGCGTTGACGATGCCGTTGCCGAGGTCGGTGGCCTGCTTCAGCTTCTTGGTGTCCTTGTTCTTCTCCCCTTCCTCCAGGACGTCCTTGAACCTGGTGTAGTAGCCGTCCAGGGTGTTCTTCTGGTTCAGGCCGATCAGTCCGGACGCGTAGGCGTAGTCGATCATGACGCGGACCGAGAGTTCCGGCTTGATCCAGCCGTTGCCCACGGCGATCCCCTTCAGTGCGAGGGATGTGCCGGGCTTCTTGCGGTTCTCCTGGTGGATCTTCCAGGCGATCGCCGGCACGTACTTGCCCGCGTAGCTCTCGCCGCAGACGTACAGGGGGCAGTTCTTGTACTCCGGGTACGTCGCGAAGAACTGTTGCAGGGCCTCCCAGAACATCCGGGCGAGGGTCTCCTCGTCCTCGACGTACACGCCCTCGGTCTCGCAGTAGCTGTAGCCGGAGCCGATGGGCTGGTCCCAGTAGACGACGTGGGCTTCCTGGTTCCAGGTGTCGGGGCTCACCGAGATCGTCGCGGCGGCATCGGTGGCGACGCGCAGCGGCCCGTTCTCCATGAACAGCCCGATCAGCGAGGAGGCGCCGGGGCCGCCGTTGAGCCAGATCAACAGTGGTGTGACGTCGACGAGTTCCTGCTGGGCGCGGGCGTCGACGTTGGGGTCGCAGGTCTGGCTCTCGAAGAACCAGTAGAAGAGGTGGCTCTTCTGCGCGCTGCCCGGGCCGTCGACGTCCGCGTACCCGGCGTAGGAGCGGACCGTCTTCGGGGTGCCCTCGTCGTCCTTCTTCGCCGGGTCCGGGTAGAAGTGGATCGTCTGCGTCGCGGAGTTGTTGGCCGGGATCGCGTACACGGGATTGCGGGACACGGTTCACTCTCCGTTCGGGGCCGTGGGCCCGGTCTCCAGCGGAATGTGCCGGGGGTGGAAGCGACGGAAGTTCTCGAACATGTACTCGGTGTGCTCCTCCTCCTGGAGGATTCCGATGCGCTGGCCCATGAGCAGTTGCAGTGCGGGGAACCGCCCCTTTTCGAAGAGCAGGATGTTCAGCGAGCCGCCGTACTGGAAGAAGCCGATCTCCTCCCCCTTTTCCACCTGGACCGGATACTTCCCCGGCACGATGTCCCGGAATTTGTCACGGAACCTCACGGAGCCGATCGAGTTGAGGCCCACCGGCACCAGGGCGACGTAGCCGTCCCCGTCCGGTTCTCCGGTGTGGTCGACGTACGGCGTCCTGATGACGGCGTATCCGCGGCGGAAGTCGTCGAACATGCTGTAGTCGAAGCCGTATCCGACGTTCCCCTTGTTGAGCAGGTCGGGGAAGTCCCGCATCCCGTAGTAGACGCCGCCGATGTCGTCACGGGCTTCCACCACCTCGCCGCCGACCGGGGCGTGGTAGCGGTGGTAGGTGTCCGGCATGAGGATGCACGACACGGCCGTGCCACCGATGAAGCGCTGGGCGAAGTCGGAGCCGTCGAGCAGTTCGCCGACGTTCATGGTGACCGTCTTGACGGGGATCGGCGTGTCCGCCGTGAGCTCGTCGACGATCATGTTGATGACGCAGTCGGTCGGGGCGACGACCACGCTGGGGTCGAGCCTGCCGTCGACCGACCGGGCGCCGGGCGCCAGTTCCCTGATGAAGAACTTGTTGAAGGTCGACCAGTCGCCCGGCTCGTAGTCGGCCATCCGCTTCGGCCCGAGCTCGTCGATCCACTGCCGGACGAGGCTCTCGGACGCGGGGTCGTCCATCTGGAGGCCCTGAAGGTTGGTGAAGTCGGCCAGCACGGCCCGACCGGACCCGGTGGTCACGAACTCCATGCCGGTATCGTTCAGGTAGCTGATCCAGCTGAACTTCTCGATGTAGTCCAGCCCGTCGTGGACGCCCTGCTTCTTGCCCCACGTGTACCAGTCCTCGAAGAACGTGCACAGCTTCTCGATGCCCGCGTTCTGCCAGTCCTCGTAGACCTTTGCCTTCGTGCCTTCCGGGGGCTTCTTCACGGTCTTGATCGCCGCGTCGAACTTCTGCTTGAAGTCGCTCTGCGGGTCGTTGTACAGCTCCCTGACCCGCCTGGTGAATTCGTCGATGGTCTTCGAGGGGGGATCGATGACGTCGGGCACGTCCTGCGTCCTTTCACGTACTGGTGGAGGTGCTGCGGCACCTCCACCAGTACGTCCCGGCCCGCCGGTGACTGCGCCCGCGGTTGCTCCGTTCGTCTGGAAACCGCATCCCGACGGCGGTACGCCGCCGCAGGTGGTCGTGGCCCTGACGACCCGGAGGGGCCGCGGTCCCGCCGGCCGGCCGGGACCCGGGGTCAGCGTGCGTCCGCGAGGAGGAAGTCGAGCAGGATCTGCCGGCTCGTCTGGGAGGTGAGGCTGCCGTACACATCGTCGAACGCGTGGTCGGCGAAGGGCAGTTCCTTCACCTCGACGTCGACGCCCTGCTTCCTCAGCGCGTCGCCGAGGCCGGTGACGGTCTCGGGGCGGGCGCTGCGGTCGCGGTCGCCGACGACGAGCAGGGTGCGGGGCAGGCCGGGGCGGACGTCGGAGGTGGGCGACACCTCGCGGTAGCGGTCCGGGTACTGCTGCGGGGTGCCGCCGGTGTACATCTGCGCCGCCTCGCGGGTCCCGGCCACGTCGTCCTCCCACATCTGCGCGACGTCGGTGCCGGGGTAGAAGCCGATCACGGAGTGCGGGGGCGCCGGGGTGGCGCCCTCGGCGGCCTTGATCGTGCCGTTCTGGAGGCGGTAGGCGGTGTTCATCGCCAGGGTGCCGCCCGCCGACATGCCGCCGAGCGAGATCCGCGCGCCGTCGACGCCGTACGCGTCGGCGTTGCGCTGCACCCAGCCCATGGCGGAGACGAGGTCTTGCGGGGCCTCGTCCCAGGTGGGACGGTCGGGGCCGGACAGGCGGTAGTCGACGGCGAAGACGGCGACGCCGTGGTCGGCGAGCCAGCGGCCGGTGCCGCGCAGGTCGTTCTTGTCGAAGGTGTGGAAACCGCCCGCGTGGGCGAGCACGACGGCCGGGGTCCGCTTGCCCGGGGCCTTCGCGGGCAGGTACGCGTCCACTCGCAGGGGCTCGCCCCCGGGGCTCGCGAACGTCTCGGTCGCGTCCGGCTTCGCCGCGGGGTAGCCGAGTTCGGTGAACACCTGGTGCAGCGAGATGTCGACGCCGGCCTCCCGGGCGGCCTGGAACTGGATTCCGCCGATGACCAGCGCGCCCACGGTGCACAGCGTCGAGACACCGGTGACCACGCGTCCCCAGCGCACCGGGCCGGCCCGCCAGGCCGGCACGGCGAGGCCGGCGGCGACGAGGGCCAGCAGGGCCACGTGGAACGGGTACTGCCCGCCCAGGACCGGCCCGATCACGCCCGCCTTGGGTATCGAGGGAACGTACGCGCCGAGCACGATGGCGACAGCCAGGAACGCGAGGAACGACGCCAGGACGGCGGAGGCGGTCCGCAGGATCCGGGCAGGCCGGCCGGGCCGGACGGACCGGCCGGGCGAGGCGGACCGGCCGGGCGAGGCGGCGGAGCTTCGGGGTGTGGTCATGGCTGTACTCCTGCGATGGTGCGCGAAGCGGTCACCGCCGCCCGCGGAACGTGTCGGGAGCCGCGAGGTCCTCGGAACCGCACTCGGGGGCGGCGAGGACCGGCTCGTACCGAGAACGCTATGAATCCGGCACCCGTACGGGCCTCACACCGCGGAGCCATTCTCCGGGGCAGCTCTCAGGTAGGGGGTCGGAGGGAGACATCCGGGCCGGTGCCGCCGCACCACCGCGGGATCACAGATCGGTGCGGCCGGGAACGACCAGTCCCGTCTCGTAGGCGAGGACTGCGGCCTGGGTGCGGTCCCGCAGCTGCAGCTTTTGCAGGATGCTGCCCATGTGCGTCTTGACGGTCTGCTCGGCGACGACGAGTTCGGCGGCGATCTCCGCGTTGGACAGGCCCCGGGCGACCAGCGTGAGCACCTCGGTCTCGCGGTTGGTGAGGACGTCGATCCGCACCTGGGCGGGCGGTTTCACCGAGCCGCTCAGCCGGGCGAACTCCGTGATGAGCCGCTTGGTGAGCCCGGGCGACAGCAGCGCGTCCCCGGCCGACACGACGCGTACCGCCTCGGCCAGTTCGATCCCGGAGGCGTCCTTGAGGAGGAACCCGCCGGCGCCGGCCCGCAGCGCCTCGTACACGTACTCGTCGAGGTCGAAGGTGGTCAGGACGAGGATCCTGGTCGGCAGGCCTGCCTGCCCGGTGATCCGGCGGGTGGCCTCGATGCCGTTCAGTCCGGGCATCCGGATGTCCATCACGATCACGTCGGGGCGGAGCTCCTCGGCCTTGGCCACCGCGTCCAGGCCGTCCACGGCGGTCGCGATCACCTCGATGCCGGGCTGGGCGCCCAGCAGTACCGAGAATGCCTCGCGAACCATCGCCTGGTCGTCGGCGATCATCACTCGGATCGTCATGCGCTCTGTTCCCTGTCTGTCCGGACGCCTGGGGCGGCGGGCACCGGCAGCAGCGCGGTGACCTCGTAGCCCCCGTCGGGGGTGGTGCCGGCGGAGAACTCCCCACCGAGCATCACGGCACGTTCGCGCATGCCCAGGAGGCCGTGCCCGGCTCCCGGCGAGGGCTCGGCGGCCGCGGTGCCGGGCCCGTTGCGGATCCGCAGCCGCAGGGCGGCGTCAGTGTACGTCAGCTCGACGCGGGCCGCGGCGCCGGGGGCGTGGCGCAGCGTGTTGCTGAGCGCCTCCTGCACGATGCGGTAAGCCGACAGCTCCACGCCCTCGGGCAGCGGGCGGCGCGTCCCGGAGACCACCGCCCGCACGTCGAGCCCGGCCGCGCGCACCCCGGCGAGCAGGTCGTCGAGCCGTTCCAGGGTGGGCTGCGGGGCCTCGGGAGCACGCCCGCCGGGACGGTCCTCGGAGCGCAGCACGCCGAGGAGGCGGCGCAGCTCGGCCAGTCCCTCCAAGGCGCCCGCTCGGATGTCGGCCAGCGCCGCGACCAGTTCCCGGGGCGGGTCCGCGACCCGGTACGGGGCGGCCTCGGCCTGGATGGAGATGACGGACATGTGGTGGGCGACCACGTCGTGCAACTCGCGTGCGATGCGGGCGCGTTCCTCCAGGACGGTGCGGTGCGCCCGCTCCTGCGCGAGGGCCCGCTCCTGCTCCGCGAGCCGGGCGCGGACCTCCCTCGTCCGGCGCACCCCGGTCGCGGCGGCCACGACGAGGGCGAACAGCACCAGCACGATCACCGTGAAGTACCAGGGCCCGATCCGCCCGCCCGCCAGCTGCAGTCCCAGCAGCAGCGCGGTGCTCAGCGCCACCGTCTCGGCCGTCACCCGCGGCGGGTTGCGCAGCGCGACCAGGAACGACAGCCCGGCCTGCACGGCCCACGCCCATCCCGTGTACGGCGCGAAGGGCGGGTACAGCGAGAACACCGGCAGCATCACCAGCGACAGCCACCAGGCCGGCAGCGGCCGGCGCAGCGCCGGCACCAGCAGCGCGGCGTGGAGCATCCCGACGGGCCGCAGCGGGATGTCCTCGGTGGCGGAGACGGCCGCGAAGACGGCCACCGCGACGACCGCGCCGTGCGGCAGCCACCTCAGCAGTCCGGGCCCGTTCATGGGCGGCATGGGCTGCGGGGCCGGGGTGAACAGATCCTTCGTCACGGTGTGCAGCACTCCGCGCACCTGCCGCCTCCCGGTCCTGTCGATACGGTCACTGTTGTCCGGTTCGTCCACCGGACGGCCGCAGTGGGGGCGCTCAGCGGTTCGGACGCTCACGGCGCCTCCTCGGCCCGCACTCGGTCACCACGCTACGGAGCGGACCCGCCGGCCGGCCTCCCGCTGCGGAGCCGTCCTCGGCCTGGCTCTCAGGTATGAGGCGGCACGGGCGCCCGCCTCCGGAGGGACCGCCCGACGGTCTCTTCGCGGCGGCGGTCACCGGTTGTCACACGGCCGACGCCGCACCGCGCCGCCCGAAGGATCCCGGCCATGCTGCTCCTTGCCTGGTGTCCGGCCTGGCGGGCCGACCGGGGTCCGCACGGCTCCCGTCTCGCCCGGCGATGACGACCTGGGCGCTTTCGGTCACCGGTTCCCTGGCCGCTGCCGGCCTTCAATTCGAGATCCATGACCGCACTCCCTCAGTTCTCTGTCCTGCTCTGCCGATGTGCACTGCCGACTGGGGCCGTCAGCCGGTCGCCGCGCGGCGGTCCGACCAGGCTCGCCAGAGTCCGGCGTAGCGGCAGTCGGCCGCGAGCAGTTCGTCGTGGGTTCCCTGTTCGGTGACGACTCCGTCGTCCATCACGAGGATGCGGTCGGCCGACCGCGCCTGGGCCAGCCGATGTGCCACCACGAGTGCGGTACGGCCTCGCATCGCCGCTTCGGCAGCCTTCTCCAGCAGGAGGGCGCCCGCCGACCCGGCCTCCGCGGTGGCCTCGTCCAGCACGACGAACCACGGGTCACTCAACACGATGCGGGCCAGAGCGAGTTGCTGGATCCGGTCCGGTGTCAGGTGATGCCCCTGGTCGCCGATGACCGTGTCCAGGCCGCCGGGAAGCGCCATGACCCAGCGGTCGGCCAGCACCACGGTCAGGGCGTGCCGGACCTCGTCGTCCGAAGCCCCGGGCCTCACCAGTGTGAGCGATTCCCGCACGGTCCCGGCGAAGACGTGTACGTCCTGGGTCACCAGGAAGACCCCCGGGCCCGCCCCGCTCCGCTCGGTGCCGTGGGGAACGCCGGCCGCCGTCACCGTGCCCCGCGTCGGCCGGAGCACCCCGGCGGCGATCGCGCCCAACGTCGTCTTGCCGGCTCCGGTGGCACCGACGAGAGCGACCCGCTCACCGGCGGCGATCCGCAGGTCGACATCGCGCAGGACCGGTTTGCCCGGCACGTACTCGTGGCTGATCCCCGAGAGGACGACGTCCCCCGGCCTGGTGGCCGAACGGGGCTCAGGGGCGGCCGGCATCGTCGCGATGCCGACGAGCCGTGCCAGCGAGGAGCCGATCGCCTGGAACTGGTCGAAGGTGAAGAGCAGTCCTCCGATGGGAGTGAAGAGGCGGAGGAAGTACAGCGCTGCGGCCGTGACGGCGCCGACGGTGGTGAGGTCGTGGTGCACGAGGAGGAACCCGAGACCGAGGATGACGGCCAGTCCGAAGAACTCCGCCAGGTTGTTCCGGTTCAGGAAGCGGAGCGTGAGCCGGTACATGGAGACCGACACACCGACGGCACCGTTCGAGGTGTCCTCGATCCTCCGGAGCAGTCCGCCCCCGAGCCCGAAGGCTCGGGCCGTCGGAGCCGCGTCGAGGCCCACGAGGAGCGCCTCGGCGCGCTCTCCCTGCGCGACCTTCTGCTCCCGGTACAACCGCTCGGAGCGCGGCAGGAACCACCTCAGTCCGACGGCGTACAGCGGGGTCGCCATGAGCATGGCCAGCCCCAGACGCCAGTCCAGGGCCAGCACACCCACAGAGGTGAACGCAACGGTGACGGCCGAGTTCAGAACGATCGGTACGACGTGGTTCAGCCCTTCCGACACGGTCCGCACGTCGTCGGACAGCCGGGAGAGCAGGTCTCCGGTGCCGGCCCGCTCGATCCGGTCCGCGGGCAGGTGCAGCGCCCGGACGAGCACGCGCTCCCGCAACTCGGCCAGGGCCGGCTCCCCCGCCCGGGCCAGCGCGGCCACCGCCAGGCCTCCGAGCAGCGCGGACGCCACCGTCGCGGCAGCAATGACCAGCGCTGAGGAGACGATGGTGTCCCGGCCCGCCCGGATGTCATCGACGATCGTTCCCAGGATCCAGGGCGCCACGAGGCCGGAGGCGCTCCCCAGCACGATCGCGACGGCCGTGGTCACGGTCGCCCGCCGGCTGCCGTTGCCCCATGCCATGCGGCCGAGGAAGGCGAGGGTCTCCCGTTGGGTTCCGATCGGCAGCAGGTCCCGGCTCACCGCAGCACCAGCTCCTGGTAGGCGGGCCTGCCGAGCAGTTCCTGGTGGGTGCCCTCCTCGACAACACGGCCGCCCGCCACGAACACCACGCGCTCCGCCTGCGCGAGCAGTGCGGGGCTCGTGGTGATGATCCACGTGACGCGCTTGCTCGCCGAGCCGTGGCGCAGGGCGCTGATTCCGCGGGCGATGTGCTGTTCGGTGACCGCGTCCACCGCGGTGGTCGGGTTGTCGAGCAGCAGGGCCGGAGGATCGGCCGCCAGCGCTCTGGCCAGAGCGATCCTCTGCCGTTGGCCGCCGGAATAGGTCGCCCCCGAGGGTGTCACCCGCTGGTCCAGGCCCTTCTCGTCGAGATCGGTGATGTCCTGTGCCGAGGCCGCATCGAGGATGTCCAGGAGTGCGGCGTCGCTGTGCCGGCTGTCCGGGTCGAGGTTGCTGCGCAACGTTCCTTCCAGGAGTTCGGTGTGGTGGGGGTTCACCAAACGGCGCTGGGCGCGTGCTCGCAGGCTCAGGTCGCCGATCGCGACGCCGTCGAGCAGGACCTCACCGGTGATGTCCGCGCCGTGTGTCTCACCGGTGAGCAGGCCCACGAGGGTCTGGGTGGCTGCCGGATCGTCCACGACCAGGCAGAGCAGTTCACCCGGCCGGGAGGCGAGGGTGAACCCGTTCAGGGCACCGGCGGTCACGTTGTCGAGGGAGACTGCCGGGACCTGGCCGAGCGGCGGCTCCGCGAAGCCATCGGCCAACAGGGGCGGCGCGTGCAGGAAGTCGACGATCCGGGACGCCGAGGCGTACGCGGCCGCGATGTTCGCGCCGATCCGGCCGAGGGCCTGGACGGGCACCGCGAGGAACTGGGTGAGGCCGACGATGGCGACCAGCTGTCCGACGGTGATGGCGCCTTCCAGCGCCCGTTTGCCCGCGAGCAGGGTGACGCCGGCCAGGAAGAGGCCGCTGAGCACGGTGGTGACGCCCTCCAGGACGCCGTGGGAGCCGGCGAGCCGGATACCGGCCGCTCTGGCGGCCTGGCTCCGCACCCGGTAGCGTGCGGCGGCTTCGTCCTCCGCGCCGATGCCCTTGAGGACCCGCATTCCGCGCACCAGGTCCGCCGCCGTGCCGCTGCTTCTGGCGATCTCCGTGCGCTGGTCGCGGTCGCGGCGGGACAGCACGGGCGTGACGAACTGGATGATCCCCAGCACCAGCGGTACGCCGAGCAGCACCGCGAGCCCGATCGCGATGTCGATGCGCAACAGGACGGCGGCGCTCACCAGCACCGCGACCGCCGAGGCGAACGTATTGCCCATGGACCGGGTCAGGCCGCCCACACTCGCCGTGTCGACGGTGGCCAGGGAGAGGGTGCCGCCGGAGAGGGTACCGGTGCGCGCACCGAGCGGCCGCAGTACGTGGTGGGCGATCTCGCCCCGGAGCCGGTGGTTCTCCCGCTGATCGATCCGGAACGCGTCCGCGGCACCCCAGCGGTAGGTGAACATCAGCGAGGCGAACACCCCGGCCAGCACGCTCCCCCACAGGGCGAGGGTGGTGACGCTCCCCCCTGCCACCGCATGGTCGATGACCAGGCCGACCACCACCGGCACCATCGCCTCGGAGAGCTGCCACGCCGCCAGCAGGCCGAAGGAGCGCGCCACACCGGCTCTGTTGCGGCGGATCCCCCGGAGCAACAGCTGCCGCGCGGAAGCGGGGACCGGTGCGGCCCCGGTCCGGTCCGGTGCGTCGGTGGTCGACGCCGTCATGGTGGCGGACCGCTTCGCGCGATGAGACTCAACTTCTCCACACCTCCGTGTGTCGACAAGGGAACGCGGCACCCGGTTGTGACGTCCGGCCGCCATTTCGGGAATCGGGGCAGCCGGCCGGCCGGCCGGTGTGCCACGAGCAGCGCCTGGTTGACGTCCTCCTGGTCGTCCTCGCAGCTCCCGCTGAGCAGGACGCGGTCGCGGGGATTCGAGTCAGCGCAGCACCGCCCGCTCAAAGCAGCCTTTCAGCCGCGTCACGGGTTCCTCCCGTGATGCCTTCGTCAGCCCGTCCTCAGATGTTCGCCCTCGAAACAATGCGTGCGCGCCTGCCCCGAGAGGCAAAGCTTCGTACACACCCGAACACTCGGGCCTTCCATTGCGGACACCATTCCCGAACTGACGAGATCGCCACTTCGACCCACCGGGAGGCTCAGCGCCCGCACACCATCACTTCATCCCATCCGCCGCCACGTCAAGCCCCTTGCCTGATGAACGACTTCATGGACCGATGGAACAAATCGCCTCATAGGTCGGCAGATTCACCCCAGTGCGGCCCCGATGATCTCGACATGGTCGCCTCTCAGTGCAATGTGACGTACCATCGAATCCCGTGACGATGCGTCACATCCATGTCAGCCAGGTCACGGATCCACCGACCGATGCCCCGCCCGGGCTGCACATCCAGCTCTTCAAGAAATCGTCAGCCGACAGCCCGGAAAGAAGTGCTCACGCCATCCGAAACCCGCGCGAGGCGAACCCGCCCTACGATCGCTTCCGATTTCCGGTGAATTCCGCGCCACCTTCAGCCACCCCGGGGGTTCCGGCACACAGTCAGGAGAGATGTGACGTGGCCGAGCTGAACGGCCGCCTGGCGGCACTGTGGACCGAACTCCTCAGGCGTGAAGAAGTCACCGCAGACACGGACTTCTTCACCTGCGGCGGCACGTCGATCGTGGCCGTGTACCTCGCGGCCGAGATCCAGGAGAACCTCCGGGTCGAAGTCGACGCGGCCGAGGTCATCACCCATCCCACGTTCGGCGCCCTCGCCTCGCTCGTCAACGAGCGGCTGCTGGAGGAGGCGGCCTGAGGCTTCGCAGCGGCCGCCGTCACTGGCACAGCGTTCGGCCGGCCGGCCGAGGAGCACGCAACTGCTCCCCAGCACCTTCCTCATCGGGTCCGGCACGGGCAGCGATCGGCGCCGCCCTGGGGCCTGCCGCACGCACAGCCGCGACGCGGCGGCCGGATCCGGGCAGCAGGCCAGGACCAGCGCGTGTCCCGGCCTCTCCTGGAACATCCGGAGGACCCGTCCTGTCGCAGCCTCCCCATCGGCAGCGGGCCCCACGACACGGGCCGCCCTGGCAGGACACGGTCGACACCGAGCACCGGGACCATCAGGACGTCGGTGCCGCTGCGAACGCCACCGCCCTCCCCGTGCCGGGCGACAGGGCCGACGCCCACACCCGGCGACCCTCCGGCCGGACCGCCACCGGCACCGGCACCGGCACCACCGTGCTCGCGGACGGCCCTCGGCCCCGGTGCGGGCTGCCGCACCGGGGCCGAGGGGCGTTCACGTTACTTCGGTGCCTTGCGGCAGGCGTCCGCCGCGGTGACGGCGGGAACGTAGTCGTCCCGCATGAGGTGGTAGCAGTCCTTGAACGCCGCTTCGCCTCCGCCCGCGGCGGTCTTGCAGGCGTCCTCCACGAGTTCCTTGGTGGCGTTCGACTCCCTGTTCGTCACGTGACTGGTGCACCCCTGCACGGTCGCGCTCGCGGCGGGGGCCGCGGCGACGAGCCCGCCCAGGGCGATGGAGAGGGTGCCGCCAGTGGCAGCGATACGTCGGGCCAGCCTCATGATGATCAGATCTTTCCGGGAAAGGTGACTTGGCGGGTCGAAGAGGGCGTAGTCCGCCCAAAGGTGCCGACCCGGGACATGTTCTACCGAACCGTCGGCGTCGCCTGTCCGGATGCCGCGCCGATACCCGGCCGGGATCACTCGAATTTGCGAGCCGGGAGGCGGAGGATTGACGGAGCGTCCTGGGGCCCGCCGACGGTGAGGTGCCGCGGCCGGAGTTCGGGGCCGACAGCGCGACGGCCACCGCGGAGCCGGAGACTTCCCCATCACGATCGTCGGCGCACGGGGTCAAAACGCAGGTGGCGCCGCGGGAGCGGCGCCACCTGTGGCCGGCTGTTCAGTTGTTCATCGTCGGGTCAGCTGTGACGGCCCGGCCTGCGGTAGGCGACGAAGCAGAGGGTGCCGCCGCCGAGGACGGCGATGGCTCCCAGGACGGAGACGAGCGTGTTCGAGGAGGAGGCGCCGGTGTGCGGCAGGGTGCCGCTCGGCGACGCGGTCGGGTGGTGGGTCGGGCTGTGCGACGGGGGCCCGGAGTGTGTCCCGGACGGCTTCGGTGTCGGGGAGTTGGTCGGACTCGGTGACGCGGTCGGGCTCGGTGACGCGGTCGGGGACGGGGAGGCGGTGGGTGAGGGGGAAGTGCTCTGGGGGGTGACGCCCATGTCGAGGTCGAGGACGTGCTGGCCGCCGGTGACGGTCACGGACCGGGTGATCCCGGTGGCCGGGTCGGCGGAGGACTGCTTGGTCGGGTCGGTGCCCTGGGACTGCTTGGACACCCTGGCGCCCTTGGGCAGGGTCGACAGGTCGAACTGCACCTGGTAGGTGCCGTCCGGGAGGCTGTCGAACAGGTAGCGGCCGGTGGAGTCGGTGACGGTGCTGATCGGCTTGCCGTCGGCGTTCAGCACCGGCTTGCCGTTGCCGTCCAGGAGGTTGACCTTCACGCCCGCCACGCCGGTGTCGTTGCCCTGCTGGATGCCGGAGTCGTTCTTGTCGAGCCAGACGAAGTCACCGATCGAGTTGACCGGCTTCGGCGCTTCGACGATGCCCATGTCGAGGTCGAGGAGGCGCTGGCCGCCGGTGACGGTCACGGACCGGGTGATCCCGGTGACCGGGTCGGCGGAGGACTGCTTGGCGGGGTCGGTGCCCTGGGACTGCTTGGACACCGAGGCGCCCGGAGGCAGCGTCAGCAGGTCGAACTGGACCTGGTAGCTGCCGTCGGGGAGGTTGTCGAACAGGTACTTGCCGTCGGCGTCGGTGACGGTGCTGATCGGCTTGCCATTGGCGTCGAGGACGGGCTTGCCGTTGCCGTCCAGGAGGTTGACCTGGATACCCTGGACGCCGATGTCGTTGCCCTGCTGGACGCCCGACTGGTTCTGGTCGAGCCAGACGAAGTCACCGATCGCGTTGTTGTTCTTCGGCGGCTCGACGATGCCCATGTCGAGGTCGAGGACGTGCTGGCCGCCGGTGACGGTCACGGACCGGGTGATCCCGGTGGCCGGGTCGGCGGAGGACTGCTTGGCGGGGTCGGTGCCCTGGGACTGCTTGGAGACCTTGGCGCCCGGCGGCAGGGTCGACAGGTCGAACTGCACCTGGTAGCTGCCGTCCGGCAGGCTGTCGAACAGGTACTTGCCGTCGGCGTCGGTGACGGTGCTGATCGGCTTGCCGTCAGCGTTCAGCACCGGCTTGCCGTTGCCGTCCAGGAGGTTGACCTTCACCCCCGCCACGCCGGTGTCGTCGCCCTGCTGGATGCCGGAGTCGTTCCGGTCCAGCCAGACGAAGTCACCGATCGAGTTGACCGGCTTCGGCGCTTCGACGATGCCCATGTCGAGGTCGAGGATGCGCTGGCCGCCGGAGACCGTCACCGACCGGGTGACCCCGGTGACCGGGTCGGCGGAGGACTGCTTGGTCGGGTCGGTGCCCTGGGACTGCTTGGACACCGAGGCGCCCGGCGGCAGCGTCACCAGGTCGAACTGCACCTGGTAGCTGCCGTCCGGCAGGCCGTCGAACAGGTACCGGCCGTTGGCGTCGGTGACCGTGGTGATCGGCTTGCCGTCTGCGTCCAGCACCGGCTTGCCGCTGCCGTCCAGGAGGTTGACCCGGATGCCCTGGACGCCGATGTCGTTGCCCTGCTGGATGCCCGACTGGTTCTGGTCGAGCCAGACGAAGTCACCGATCGCGTTGTTGTTCCTGGGCGGCTCGACGATGCCCATGTCGAGGTCGAGGATGCGCTGGCCGCCGGAGACCGTCACCGGCTGGGTGCGTCCGGTGTCCGGGTCGGCGGAGGACTGCTTGGTCGGGTCGGTGCCCTGGCGCTGCTTGGACACCTTGGCGCCCGGCGGCAGGGTCGACAGGTCGAACTGGACCTCGTAGGTGCCGTCGGGCAGGTTGTCGAACAGGTACTTGCCGTTGGCGTCCGTGACCGCGGTGACGGGCTTGCCGTCCTTGTCGCGGATGAGCTGGCCGTTGCCGTCCAGCAGGTTGACCGTCACGCCCGCGACGCCGGTGTCGTTGCCCTGCT
>NZ_JBEZUT010000177.1:0-18072 GCF_040636595.1 Kitasatospora sp. NPDC036755 | reverse complement strand
TGCGGAAGTTGTCGAGCCACCGGGCGGTGCGGGCAGGGCGTCGGATTCCACTGCCGCGACGGCGGGCGGACCGCATTCGGAGGTCGGCTCCGAATTCCTGCTGGTGGTGCCGAGCCCGGCGGGCAGGTGGACCGGGCGGCCGTCGACGGCGGCGCCGGGCCGCAGGGCGATGAGTTCGAGCGCGGCGCCGATCACGACCAGGCCGACCGGCAGGGCGATCCGCCAGGAGCCGAAGCCGGTCGGGGCCTGGGTGCGGCCGCCGGGCAGGGTGTCGGCGACGGGCACCGCGCAGGCGGCGGCGGTGCCGGCGGTGAGCGGGACGAGGACGAGCAGGGCGACGGGGGCGGCGGCCGGGAGCGGCACGCCCATGCCGAGGTCGGGGGCGAGCGCGGGCCCGGCGATGTCGTTGCGCAGCACCAGGAAGGCCAGCAGGGTGAGCGCGGCGCCGAGGGTGCAGGCGAGCGCGACCTCGCCGGCGATCAGTGCCCGGATCCGGCGGGAGCCGGCTCCGGCGGCGGTGAGGCCGGCGATCCGTTCGGGCCGGCGGGCGGGCACCGCGCGGGCGGCGACGGCCGCGAACCAGGCGACGGCGGCGAGCGGGGGCAGGCACCAGAGGAGCCGGGCCAGCGGGTCGGGGCCGCCGCTCGGTTCGCTCATCGCCCGGCCGAGGGAGCGCAGCAGGAAGGCGGCGACCACGGCGGCGGCCAGCGCGGTGAGCAGCCAGCGGCCGAGGTCGGACACCCGGTAGCCCCGGGCCAGACGGAGATAGAACACGTCGACTCTTTCGGGCGTCAGCGGTGGGTGGCCGTGACGGCGGGCGCACCGGCGGACCCGGGCGCGGGGGTGCCGCGGGGGACGGGGGCGACGGGCGCGGTGAGCCGTCCGTCGACGAGGGCGACGGTGCGGTCCGCGAACCGGACGAGCTCGCGGTCGTGGGTGGCCAGGACGAGGGTGAGCTGGTGGGAGCGGGCCGCGCTGGTCAGTATCCGCATGACCTGGTCGGCCGCCTCGCGGTGCAGCGGGGCGGTGGGGTCGTCGGCGAAGACGACCGGCGGCAGCGGGGCCAGGGCGCGGGCGACGGCGACCCGCTGGCGCCGGCTCTGGACCAGCCGCTCGGGGCGCAGCCGGGCGCAGTCGCCGACGTCGAGGCGCTCCAGCCACTCGTCGGCGGCGGTGTAGGCGGCCTTGTGGCCGGCCCCGGCGAGCAGCAGCGGCAGGGCGACGTTCTCCCGGGCGGTCAGTTCGGGCACCAGGTGGGGCTCGGAGCCGACGAAGCCGAAACGGTCGCGGCGCAGCCGTTCGCGGCCGGCCCGGGGGAGGGTGTGCACGGGGGCGCTGTTGAACCAGACCTCGCCCTCGTCGACCGGGAGTTGCGCGGAGAGGCAGCCGAGCAGGGTGCTCTTGCCGGAGCCGCGCGGGCCGGTGACGGCGAGCACCTCGCCGTCGCGGACGCCGATCGAGATGCCGCGCAGGGCGGGGGTGCCGTCATGGGACTTGACGATCCCTCGGGCCCACAGCACGTCGTTGTCAGGCGGTGCCGCTGACATGAGGATCCATCCTGGGTGGCCGCAGGGATATGACAGTCGTCAGATTAGAACGACCGGGGCTGGGCGCGGTTGCGGCGCACTGGTCCATCACGGGCATATCACCCGCATTCAGGCATGTTTGGTCGTACGACTGTGATGTTGCGGGCCGGGGAGGGCGGTCCGGGAACGCCGAAGGGCGGCCCCGCGGGGAGCGGGACCGCCCTTCGGCGGAGGGTGGGGAAGAAGGCTCAGGGGATCAGATCTTCGCCCACGCGTCGGTCAGGCTGGTCCGCAGGATCTGCTCGATCTCGTCGAAGGTCGACTGGTCGGAGATCAGCGGCGGGGCCAGCTGGATGACCGGGTCGCCACGGTCGTCGGCGCGGCAGTACAGGCCGTTGTCGAACAGGGCCTTCGAGAGGAAGCCGTAGAGCACGCGCTCGACCTCTTCGTCGTTGAAGGACTCCTTGGTGACCTTGTCCTTCACGAGCTCGATGCCGTAGAAGTACCCGTTGCCGCGGACGTCGCCGACGATCGGCAGGTCGCGCAGCTTGTCCAGGGTGCCCAGGAACGCGGCCTCGTTGTCGAGGACGTGCTGGTTCAGGCCCTCGCGCTCGAAGATGTCGAGGTTGGCCAGCGCCACCGCGGAGGAGACCGGGTGGCCACCGAAGGTGTAGCCGTGCAGGAAGGTGTTGTCACCCTTGTAGAACGGCTCGGCCAGGCGGTCCGAGATGATCGTGGCGCCGATCGGGGAGTAGCCCGAGGTCATGCCCTTGGCGCAGGTGATCATGTCGGGCTGGTAGCCGAACTTGTCGGCGCCGAACATGGTGCCCAGGCGGCCGAAGGCGCAGATGACCTCGTCCGAGACCAGCAGCACGTCGTGGCGGTCGCAGATCTCGCGCAGGCGCTGGAAGTACCCGGGCGGCGGCGGGAAGCAGCCACCGGCGTTCTGCACCGGCTCGACGAAGACGGCGGCGACGGTCTCGGCGCCCTCGTTGAGGATGGCCACCTCGATCTCGTCGGCGCACCAGCGGCCGTAGGCCTCGGGGTCGACCGTGCCGTCGGGGCCCTCGAGGAAGGCCGGGGCGCGGTAGATGTTGGTGTTCGGCGCCTTGTGGGTGCCCGGCACCAGCGGCTCGAACGGGGCCTTCAGGCCCGGCAGGCCGGTGATGGACAGGGCGCCCTGCGGGGTGCCGTGGTAGGCGACGGCGCGCGAGATGACCTTGTACTTGGTCGGCTTGCCGGTCAGCTTGAAGTACTGCTTGGCGAGCTTCCAGGCGGTCTCGACGGCCTCGCCGCCACCGGTGGAGAAGAAGACCTTGTTCAGGTCGCCCGGGGCGTAGTTGGCCAGGCGCTCGGCCAGCTCGACGGCCTTCGGGTGGGCGTAGCTCCACACCGGGAAGAAGGCGAGCTCCTTGGCCTGCTTGGCGGCGGCCTCGGCGAGCTCCTCACGGCCGTGGCCGGCCTGGACGACGAACAGGCCGGCGAGGCCGTCGAGGTACTTGCGTCCCTTGTCGTCCCAGACGTAGGTGCCCTCGCCCTTGACGATCGTCGGCACGGGGGAGTTCTCGTACGACGACATGCGGGTGAAGTGCATCCACAGGTGGTCGTAGGCGGTCTTGGAAAGGTCCTTCTGCGCCGGGTCGGCTGTCATCGGGTGCCCCAGGTGTAGGTCTGTTTCCGGAGCTTCAGGTAAACGAAGCTCTCGGTGCTCCGCACGCCGGGAAGCGCGCGGATGCGCTTGTTGATCAGTTCGAGCAGGTGCTCGTCGTCCTCGCAGACCAGTTCGGCCAGGAGATCGAACGAGCCTGCGGTGCAGACGACGTAGTCGACCTCGTCGAGGGCGGCCAACGCGTCGGCGACGGGCTCGATGTCGCCCTCGACCCGGATGCCGACCATCGCCTGGCGGGTGAAGCCGACGGTGAGCGGGTCCGTGACGGCGACGATCTGCATCACGCCCTGGTCGAGCAGCTTCTGGACGCGCTGCCGCACGGCCGCCTCGGACAGGCCGACGGCCTTGCCGATGGCGGCGTACGGGCGACGCCCGTCCTCCTGGAGCTGCTCGATGATCGCCTTGGAGGCGGCGTCGAGGGGAACGCTGGCGTTCCGGTCGCGGTTGGCCACGCGGCCACTGTGCCTGATCGTTCCCGTGTTCGCAAGCGTGGAAACTGCTGATTTCGTCGTGATCTTGGAAAACGCATGCGGATTTCATCGCTGAAGCCCACTCGTCCTGTCGATACCAGCAGTCGTGCGGTTACCCTGGGCACCGTACGCGCGCGCCCCCGGGGGTCGGCGCACGTACCGCCACCAGTGGACCGCGCCGTTCCGGGCACGGCCACTCGGCACCCTTCGTACGCCGGAGCCGCCGACGTACCATGGCGCCGGAATCTGCAACGCCGCAGGCCCAGACCGAGGAGAGATCCGTGAGCGACCTTCGCACGCTGCGCAACTACATCAACGGTGAGTTCGTCGACGCGGCCGACGGCCGCACGCTCGACATCGTCGACCCGACCACCGGCGAGGTGTACGCGACGTCGCCGCTGTCCGGGGCCGCTGACGTGGACGCCGCCATGGCCTCCGCCGCCGCCGCGTTCCCGATCTGGCGCGACGCCACCCCGAGCGTCCGGCAGAAGCTGCTGCTCAAGATCGCCGACGCGGTCGAGGCCCGCGCCGACGAGATCGTCGACACCGAGGTGCGCAACACCGGCAAGCCCCGTGCGATGACCCTCTCCGAGGAGATCGGTCCGATGGTGGACCAGATCCGGTTCTTCGCCGGTGCCGCCCGCATGCTGGAGGGCAAGGCCGCCGGTGAGTACATGGACGGGATGACCTCGATCATCCGCCGTGAGCCGGTCGGTGTCTGCGCCCAGGTCGCGCCGTGGAACTACCCGATGATGATGGCCGTCTGGAAGTTCGCCCCGGCCATCGCCGCGGGCAACACCGTCGTGCTGAAGCCCTCCGACACCACCCCGGCCTCCACCGTGCTGCTGGCCGAGATCATCGGCGGCGTGCTCAAGGAGCTGGAGCTGCCGGCCGGCGTCTTCAACGTCATCTGCGGCGACCGCGAGACCGGCAAGCTGATGGTCGAGCACAAGACCCCGGCGATGGCCTCCATCACCGGTTCGGTGCGCGCCGGCATCTCGGTCGCCGAGTCCGCCTCCAAGGACGTCAAGCGCGTCCACCTGGAGCTGGGCGGCAAGGCCCCGGTCGTGGTCTTCGAGGACGCCGACATCGCCGAGGCCGTCGAGGGCATCTCGGTGGCGGGCTACTTCAACGCCGGCCAGGACTGCACCGCCGCCACCCGCGTGCTGGTGCACGAGTCGATCCACGACGCCTTCGTCGAGGCGCTGGCCAAGGCCGCGGCCGAGACCAAGACCGGCGGCGTGGACGACGAGGACGTCCTGTACGGCCCGCTGAACAACGCCAACCAGCTGAAGCAGGTCTCCGGCTTCATCGAGCGGCTGCCCGCCCACGCCAAGGTCGAGGCCGGTGGCCACCAGGTCGGCGACAAGGGCTACTTCTACGCCCCGACCGTCGTCTCCGGCCTGCACCAGGACGACGAGATCATCCAGAACGAGGTCTTCGGCCCGGTCATCACCGTGCAGAAGTTCACCGACGAGGAGCAGGCCGTCGCCTACGCCAACGGCGTCGAGTTCGCCCTGGCCTCCTCGGTGTGGACCAAGGACCACGCCCGCGCCATGCGGATGTCGCGCCGCCTGGACTTCGGCTGCGTCTGGATCAACACCCACATCCCGCTGGTCGCCGAGATGCCGCACGGTGGCTTCAAGAAGTCGGGCTACGGCAAGGACCTGTCGGCGTACGGCTTCGAGGACTACACCCGCGTGAAGCACGTCATGACCGCGATCTGAGCGGGTCGGGACGGTCGAGCGCAGGATGACCGCGATCTGAGCGGGTCAGGGCGGTCGAGCGCAGGATGATCGCGATCTGATGATCGGCTGACATGACGAAGGGCCCGGGTCTCGTCGACCCGGGCCCTTCGTCTTTGCATCCTGTCGATGGTTGGCGCGACCGGCTGACACGATGGAACTGCCCTTCGGGGACGGGCCGCCCTAGCCTTACCGGCATGAGCATCCCCACTGCTGACTCAGCCGCCGGCCAGGTGGTCAAGGCCGCCGACCGCGCGCACGTCTTCCACTCGTGGTCCGCCCAGGCGCTGATCGACCCCCTCGCGGTGGCCGGCGCCGAGGGCTCGTACTTCTGGGACTACGACGGCAATCGGTACCTCGACTTCTCCTCGCAGTTGGTCAACACCAACATCGGCCACCAGCACCCGAAGGTGGTCGCCGCGATCCAGGAGCAGGCGGCGAAGCTCTGCACCATCGCCCCCGGCTTCGCGGTCGAGTCGCGCAGCGAGGCGGCCCGGCTGATCGCCGAGCGCACCCCCGGTGACCTGGACAAGATCTTCTTCACCAACGGCGGCGCCGAGGCCAACGAGAACGCCATCCGGATGGCCCGGCTGCACACCGGCCGGCAGAAGGTGCTCTCCACCTACCGCTCGTACCACGGCGCCACCGCCAACGCGATCGCCCTCACCGGCGACCCGCGGCGCTGGCCCAACGAGGGCGGCGTCTCCGGCGTGGTGCACTTCTGGGGGCCGTACGCCTACCGCACCAACTTCCACGCCGAGAACGAGGCGCAGGAGTGCGAGCGCGCCCTGGAGCACCTGGAGCAGGTGATCGCGTTCGAGGGTCCGGGCACCGTCGCGGCGGTCATCCTGGAGACGGTGGTCGGCACCGCGGGCGTCCTCGTCCCGCCGGCGGGCTACCTGGCCGGGGTCCGGGAGATCTGCGACCGCTACGGGATCGTGTTCATCCTCGACGAGGTGATGGCGGGCTTCGGCCGCACCGGCGAGTGGTTCGCCGCCGACCACTGGGGCGTCACCCCGGACCTGCTCACCTTCGCCAAGGGCGTCAACTCGGGCTACGTGCCGCTGGGCGGCGTGGCGATCAGCGCCGAGATCGCGGCGACCTTCGCCGAGCGGGCCTTCCCCGGCGGGCTCACCTACTCGGGCCACCCGCTGGCCTGCGCCTCCGCGGTGGCGACCATCAACACCATGGCGGAGGAGGGCATCGTCGAGAACGCCAGGCACATCGGCGAGAACGTCCTCGGGCCCGGCCTGCGCGAGCTGGCCGAGCGGCACCCGTCGATCGGCGAGGTCCGCGGCCTCGGCGTGTTCTGGGCGCTCGACCTGGTGAAGGACCGGGAGACCCGCGAGCCGCTGGTGCCGTACAACGCGGCCGGCGCCGACAACGCGCCGATGGCCGAACTGGCCGCCGCCTGCAAGCAGCGCGGGCTCTGGCCGTTCGTCAACATGAACCGCTTCCACGTCGTCCCGCCGTGCACCGTCACCGAGGAGGAGGCCAAGACCGGCCTCGCGGTGCTGGACGAGGTGCTGTCGCTCACCGACGCGCACACTGTCTGACGTACCTCCCAGGACGGCCCCGGGCACCCGTGTGCCCGGGGCCGTCCCACGCTCCGGAAGGCCGCTCATGCCCCGCCGCACCATCCTGACCCGCCGCTCCCGCTCCGACCGCCCGCTGGGGCCCGGAACCATCCGCCGCCGTTCCGTGCTCGGCGGTGCCGCGCTGCTCGGCGCCGGCACGCTGACCGGCTGCGGCATCCCGTCCGCGTACGTGGCCGAGGACCGCCGCTCGGCGCCGGACCGCTCGGAGAGCGACAAGCGGCTCGTCTTCTCCAACTGGACGCAGTACATCGACACCGACGACGCGGGCGGGCGCCCGACCCTGGACGCCTTCAGCGAGAAGAGCGGCATCGCGGTCACCTACACCGAGGACATCAACGACAACGACGAGTTCTTCGGCAAGATCAGCCCGGTGCTCACCCAGGGCGCCGCCCCCGGCCGGGACCTGATGGTGATCAGCGACTGGATGGCCGGGCGGTACGTCTCGCTGGGCTGGGTGCAGGCGATGGACCGGGCCAACCTGCCCAACGTGACCGCCAACCTGGACCCGCAGCTCGCCGACCCGGCCTTCGACCCCGGGCGGCGGCGCAGCGTGCCGTGGCAGTCCGGGATCACCGGCATCGCCTACAACCGCAAGGCGCTCGGCCGCGAGATCAGGTCCACCGCGGACCTGTGGGCGCCCGACCTCAAGGGCCGGGTCACGCTGTTCGCCGGGCTGGACGAGGCGCTCGGGCTGCTGATGCTCTCCCAGGGCGCGGACATCGCGAAGTTCGGCGACGACGACGCGGGCAAGGCGATGGACCTGGTGCAGAAGATGGTGGACAGCGGCCACGTGCGCCGCTTCACCGGCAACGACTACACCAGCGACCTGGCCTCCGGCGCGGCGATCGCCTGCCAGGCCTACTCCGGCGACGCCGTGCAGCTCACCGCCGAGAACCCGGACATCGAGTTCGTGGTGCCGGAGGAGGGCGGGGAGCTGTGGGCGGAGAGCCTGATGATCCCCAACCGGGCCGTCCACAAGCGCAACGCCGAGCTGCTGATCGACTACTACTACCAGCCCGAGGTGGCCGCCGAGCTCGCCGCGTTCGTCCAGTACATCTGCCCGGTCCCGGCCGCCCGCGAGGTGCTGGCGGACAGCGGCGACAAGGAGAAGGCCGAACTCGCCGAGAACCCACTGGTGTTCCCGACCGAGGAGATGCGCGCCCGGCTGCGGACCATGCGCGACGTCACCTCGGCCGAGCGGCCCGAGCTGCACAAGGTCTGGGGGCGCATCACCGGGGTGTGAGGGCCGCCGGGCGGCCCGTCAGCGCCGTACGGCGTCCAGCGCGAGCAGCGCCACGTGCAGGGAGAGGCAGGACTCCACCTGGTCGAGGTCGACGCCGAGGATCCGCTCGACCTTGTGCAGCCGGTCGTAGAAGGACGGCCGGGACAGGTGCGCGGCGTCCGCCGCCGCCGACTTGTTCCGGCCCTGCTCCAGGTAGATCCGCAGCATCTGCACCAACTGGCCGTTGTGCTCGGCGTCGTGGGCCAGCAGCGGGCCCAACTCCCGTTCCACGTACGTCTGCAGCCGGGCGTCGTCGCGCAGCAGGTGGAGCAGGCCGCGCAGCCGGACGTCCGGCAGCCGGTAGTAGGACGAACTGCGGCCGCCGGGCGCGTCGTGCAGCGCGGCGTCGGCGACCTGGGTGGCCTCCAGCAGGGTGCGCCGGGCGTCGCGCACCGAGCCGACCGAGGAGCCGACGGCGACCACCGGGCCCTGGGGGTCGCCGCCGTCGCGGCCGGCCTCGGCCGACATCCGGCGCAGCGCGGCCGACAGGGCGTCCAGCGAGGCGTGCTCGTCCTGCTGGGTGCCGAGCGCGATCAGCAGGCCGACGGCCTCGTCGTCCAGTGCGCCGACCAGGGCGGTCAGCCGGCAGGCCCGGACCGCGCCGGCGGCCAGCTCGGTGAAGTCGCGCAGCCGGGCCTGGGCCTCCAGTGCGGCCGGGATCGGCCCGCGCCGCTGCCGCAGCACCACGCCGACCAGCCGGCGGCCCTCCAGCGGGACGCCGAGGGCCTGGGCGCGCAGCGCCGCCTCGGAGACGGTCAGCGCGTGGGTGAGGATGCCGGACAGCAGGGTGCGGTGGGTCTGCCGCTCCAGGCTCTCCCGGTCGCGCACCACCAGCCGGTTGAGCGCCAGCGCGGAGGCCCCGCGCTCCAGCAGCATGGTGTGCGGATGGGCCTCGCCCTCGGGCAGCGGGCCGGGCTCCTGCACCAGCACCAGGCGGCCCCAGTCCTGGCCGCGGGCGCCGACGGTGGTGACCAGCCAGCCGCTACGCGGGTCGTGACCGGTGCGTCCGGGCGGGCGGACCCCGCGCGAACGGCGCTCCCAGTCCTCCAGCACCTCGGCCTCGGGGCGTCCGGCGGTGTCGTGGGCGAGCACCTGGTGGGCCAGGTTCTCCAGGACGACGGGGGCGCCGGCCATCCGGGCCACCTGGCGGATCACCTCGGGTGCCTCGGCGCCCTCCACCACCAGCTCGTTGAAGACCTGGTGGACCGATTCGGAGGCCCTCAGCTGCTCCAGCTGGGCGTTGACCACCAGGGCGTGGACGGCCTCGGTGACGGCGACGAAGCGCAGTTCGCGGCGTAGCGTGATCAGCGGCAGTCCGCGCTGCTCGGCGGCGTTGACCAGGGCGCGGGGGAGCGAGTCGAAGTAGCGCCGCCCGAACTCGACGACCAGCCCGGCCACCCCGACCTCGTCCAGCTCCCGCACGTAGCGGGCCAGGCCCTCGCGGTCCTCGGGCAGGGCGATGCCGGTGGTCAGCACCAGCTCGCCGCCGCGGAGCATCCCGGCGACGTCGGGAAGTTCGCTGACGTGGACCCAGCGGACCGGCCGCTCCAGGTGGTCGGCGCCGGCCACCACCTGGGGCAGGCCGCGCCGCATCACGTCCAGGTCGAGGATTCGGGCGACGGTGGGGAGCATCGCGGGCCTCCGGGGCGCGGTGGGTCCGGAGCGGGGGCTCCGGGCGATCAGGGGGCGGAGTCGGTCGGACAACGCACAGGGTGTCAGGTAAATCATCCATCGACCCGACGACCTGTTGCCCTGCCCGCACCCTTGCACCCTGTAAGGCCCTTCGCGCCGAGATTGCCGAAGTGACCCTTGTCACCCCAACCCCCCAGCAGGCAAGGTCAGCGGGACCGCAGACCCCCACCCGCGGACGCGTGACCCCGCAGCGGTCGAACCACGGCACTTGGAGGAACCAGATGGACCTGACCGACTTCGGCCCGGGCGCGCAGTACATCGCGGGCCGCCAGACCCGGGGGAGCGGAGAGCCCTTCCAGGTCGTCAACCCCGCCGACGGCAGCGTGGTCGAGCAGGTCGCGCTGGCCACCACCGGGGACGTGGACACCGCCGTCGCCGCCGCGAGGGCCGCGCTGCCCGGCTGGTCCTCGGCCACCCCGGGAGCGCGCTCCGAGGCACTCACCCGGCTGGCCGCCGAGCTGGCCGCGGCGGCCGACGACCTGGCCCGGGTGGAGACGGCGCAGACCGGCAAGCCGGTCAAGCTCGCCACCGAGTTCGACGTGCCCGGCACCGTCGACAACGCCGCCTTCTTCGCCGGCGCCGCCCGCAACCTGGAGGGCAAGGCGGCCGGCGAGTACTCCGGCGACCACACCTCGTACGTGCGGCGCGAGGCGGTGGGCGTGGTCGGCTCGATCTCGCCGTGGAACTACCCGCTGCAGATGGCCGCCTGGAAGATCCTCCCGGCGATCGCCGCGGGCAACACCATCGTGCTCAAGCCCGCCGAGCTGACCCCGCTGACCTCGGTGATGTTCGCCCGCGCCTGCACCGCCGCCGGCATCCCGGACGGCGTCGTCAACGTGGTCACCGGGGCCGGGCGCACCGCGGGCGAGCACCTGGTCGGACACCCGGACGTCGCGATGGTCTCCTTCACCGGTTCAACCGGCGTCGGCAAGCGGGTCGCCGAGATCGCCACCGCGAGCGTCAAGCGCACCCACCTTGAGCTCGGCGGCAAGGCCCCGTTCGTGGTCTTCGACGACGCCGACCTGGACGCCGCGGTGCACGGGGCGGTCGCGGCCTCGCTGATCAACGGCGGCCAGGACTGCACCGCCGCCACCCGCGCCTACGTCCAGCGCCCGCTGTACGACGCCTTCGTGGCCGGGGTGGCCGAGCTGTACGCGGCGATCCGGATCGGCGACCCGCTGAACCCGCACACCGACCTCGGCCCGCTGGTCTCGTTCGCCCACCGGGACCGGGTGGCCGGCTTCGTCGAGCGCGCCCGCTCCTACGCCACCGTGGTCACCGGCGGCCGGGCCCCGGAGAAGGGCCACGACGGCACCGACCTCACCCGGGGCGCGTACCACCGGCCGACCCTGATCACCGGCGCGGCCCAGGACAGCGAGGTCGTGCAGGGCGAGATCTTCGGCCCGGTGCTGGTCGTGCTGCCCTTCGACGGCGACGACGAGGGCCTGCGGCTGGCCAACGACACCCCGTACGGCCTGGCCGCCTCCGCCTGGACGGGCAACGTGCACCGCTCGCTGCGCGCCACCCGGGAGATCGCGGCCGGCTGCGTCTGGGTCAACGACCACATCCCGATCATCAGCGAGATGCCGCACGGCGGCTACAAGGCGTCCGGCTACGGCAAGGACATGTCCCAGTACTCGCTGGACGAGTACACCCAGGTGAAGCACGTCATGTTCGACACCACCGCGGTGGCCCGCAAGGACTGGCACCGCACCGTCTTCGGAGACAGATAACCCCTCGGCCCAAGCGGGTGCCCCCACACCCCATCTCCCCCAGGAGGCCCGTTCCATGGCGTTCAACGAGCTCACCGACGGTCTGCCCGAACCGGTCCGAAGGGCCTGGGAACGCAGTCTGACCAGCGGCCGGGCCGCGCTCGGCCGCCGCACCCTGCTGCGGGCCGCCGCGCTGACCGCCGGGGCGGGCACCCTGGCGGCCTGCGGGATCCCGGCCGCCCCGCGGGCGACCGGGGACTCGACCGCGAACGCCGCCCCGGACCTCTCGGAGACGCAGAAGGAGGTCGACTTCTCCAACTGGCCGCTGTACGTGGACACGGACGAGAAGGACAAGGAGAGGCACGGCACCCTGGAGGCCTTCACCGAGGCCACCGGCATCAAGGTCAGGTACAACGAGGACGTCAACGACAACGTCGAGTTCTTCGGCAAGGTCAAGCCGCAGCTCGCCTCCGGCCAGGACACCGGCCGCGACCTGATGGTGCTCACCGACTGGATGGCCGCCCGGCTGATCCGGCTCGGCTGGGCGCAGAAGCTCGACCCGGCGAACGTCACCACCGCGATCACGAACATCGAGGCGCGCTTCCGCGCCCCCGACTGGGACCCGGGGCGGCTCTACTCCTACCCGTGGGCCGGCATCCAGACCGTCGTCGCGTACAACCGGAAGGCGACGAGGGGGAAGGAGGTCACCAGCGTCTCCCAACTGCTGGACGACCCCGACCTCAAGGGCCGGGTGACCTTCCTCTCCGAGATGCGCGACAGCATCGGGATGGTCCTGCTGGACCAGGGCAAGAGCACCGAGAAGTTCACCGCCGACGACTACGACGGCGCGGTGGCCCGGCTGCAGAAGGCCGTCGACAACAAGCAGATCCGCCGCTTCACCGGCAACGACTACGGCCAGGAGCTCTCCGCCGGCGACATCGCCGCCTGCGTCGCCTGGGGCGGCGACCTGATCCAGCTGCAGGCCGACAATCCGGACATCGCGTTCGTCATCCCGGAGAAGGGCTACGTCGCCTCGACCGACAACATGCTGGTCCCGGCCAGGGCCCGGCACAAGGCGAACGCGGAGAAGCTGATCGACTTCTACTATCAGCCGAAGATCGCGGCGCAGCTGGTCGCGGGAATCGGCTTCGTCTCCGCCGTCACCGGGATGAAGGACGAACTCGCCGGCATCGCCCCGGACACCGCGGCCAACCCGCTGGTCGTGCCCACCCCCGAGATGGCGGTCAAGGCACACGTGTTCCGCACGCTCTCCGAGAGCGAGGAGAGCGACTTCGAGCAGAAGTTCTCCAAGCTCATCGGCGCCTGACCCCCACTCCCGGCAGAGAAACCCAGGAAGACACCACCCCATGACAGACCAGCAGCGCGACGCGGCCGTCGGCGGCGACGTCCGGCTCACCGGCATCGGCAAGACCTACGGCTCCTTCACCGCCGTCCACCCGCTCGACCTGACCGTCCCGCAGGGCTCGTTCTTCGCCCTGCTCGGCGCCTCCGGCTGCGGCAAGACCACCACCCTGCGCATGATCGCCGGCCTGGAGGAGCCCACCAGCGGCACCGTCCTGATCGGCGGCCAGGACGTCACCTCCCTGCCCCCGTACAAGCGGCCGGTGAACACCGTCTTCCAGAGCTACGCCCTCTTCCCGCACCTGGACATCTTCGAGAACGTCGCCTTCGGCCTGCGCCGGCGCGGCAAGAAGGACGTCAAGAAGCAGGTCGACGAGATGCTGGAGCTGGTCGAACTCGGCCAGTACGCCCGGCGCAAGCCGCACCAGCTCTCCGGCGGCCAGCAGCAGCGCGTCGCGGTCGCCCGCGCACTGATCAACCACCCGCAGGTGCTGCTCCTGGACGAGCCGCTCGGCGCGCTCGACCTCAAGCTCCGCCGCCAGATGCAGCTGGAACTCAAGCGGATCCAGACCGAGGTCGGCATCACCTTCGTGCACGTCACCCACGACCAGGAGGAGGCCATGACCATGGCCGACACCATCGCGGTGATGAACGGCGGCCGGGTCGAGCAACTGGGCGCCCCCGCCGAGCTGTACGAGAACCCCGCCACCACCTTCGTGGCCAACTTCCTCGGCCAGTCCAACCTGCTGCCCGCCGAGGTCACCGGCACCGAGGGCGGCGACCTGCTGCTCAGCGCGGCCGGCGCCCGCCTCGCGGTGCCGAAGGCACGCTGCGCCACCGACGCCAAGCGCGTCCACCTGGGCGTGCGCCCGGAGAAGATCACCATCACCCACGCCTCCGAGCAGGTCGCCGACGGCCGCAACGCGCTGGCCGGCACGGTGCTCGACTCCAGCTTCATCGGCGTCTCCACCCAGTACCTGGTGCGCACCGACGGCGGCCAGGAGGTCACCGTCTTCGAGCAGAACATGGAGCGCGACGCCCGGATCGTCCCCGGCGCCGCCGTCCGACTGCACTGGAACCCGGCCCACTCCTTCGCCCTGGACGCCGCGCAGGCGATCGACGCGGGCACCGCGGAGGAGGCCGCATGACCGCCACCGCCCCGGCCGCGCCGCCCCAGGCGATACCCCCCGACGGCCCCCTGAAGGAACCGGCGCCGAAGCCCCGGCGCAAGCTCACCCCGTACTGGCTGCTGCTGCCCGGCATCGCCTGGCTGGTGATCTTCTTCGCCGTCCCGATGCTCTACCAGGGCTCGACCTCGCTGCAGACCGGCTCGCTCGAAGAGGGCTTCAAGGTCACCTGGCACTTCTCGACCTACTGGGACGCCCTGGTCGAGTACAAGTGGCACTTCCTGCGGTCGTTCTCCTACGCCGCCGTCGCCACCGTGCTCTGCCTGGCCGTCGGCTACCCGCTCGCGTACACGATCGCCTTCAAGGCGAGCAAGCGCTGGCGCAACGTCATCCTGATCCTGGTCATCGCGCCGTTCTTCACCAGCTTCCTGATCCGCACGCTGGCCTGGAAGACCATCCTGTCCGACGGCGGACCGGTGGTCGGCGCGCTGAACGCGCTGCACGTCCTGGACGTCACCAACCTGCTCGGCCTCACCGACGGGGACCGGGTGCTGGCCACGCCGCTCGCGGTGGTCTGCGGCCTGACCTACAACTTCCTGCCGTTCATGATCCTGCCGCTGTACACCTCGCTGGAGCGGATCGACCCGCGCCTGCACGAGGCGGCCGGCGACCTCTACGCCCGGCCGTTCACCACCTTCCGCAAGGTCACCTTCCCGATCTCGCTGCCGGGCGTCGTCGCGGGCACCCTGCTGACCTTCATCCCGGCCTCCGGCGACTACATCAACGCCCAGCTGCTGGGATCGCCGAGCGAGCAGATGGTCGGCAACGGCATCCAGAAGCAGTTCCTGAACGTGCTCGACTACCCCACGGCGGCCGCGCTGAGCTTCATCCTGATGGCCCTGATCCTGGGCATGGTGACGGTCTACATGCGCAAGGCCGGGACGGAGGATCTGGTCTGATGTCCCGGATGTTCAAGTGGATCCGTGCCCACCTGGTGGTGCTGGCCGGCCTGCTGGCCCTCGCCTACCTGGTGCTGCCCAACCTGGTCGTGCTCGCCTTCTCGTTCAACAAGCCGGTGGGCAAGTTCAACTACGAGTGGAACGAGTTCTCCACCGACGCCTGGACCAACCCCTGCGGCGTGGCCGACATGTGCCAGTCGCTCTCGCTCAGCCTGCAGATCGCGGTGCTCGCCACCATCGGCGCCACCGTGCTCGGCACCATGGTCGCCTTCGCCCTGGCCCGCTACCGCTTCCGCGGCCGCTCGGCCACCACCGCGATGATCTTCCTGCCGATGGCCATGCCCGAGGTGGTCATGGCCGCCTCGCTGGGGACGCTCTTCCTCAACATGCGCATCCCGTTCGGGTTCACCACCATCCTCATCGCCCACATCATGTTCTGCCTCAGCTTCGTGGTGACGGCGGTCAAGGCGCGCGTGATGAGCATGGACCCGAGGCTCGAACAGGCCGCCCAGGACCTCTACGCGACCCCCACCCAGACCTTCCTGAAGGTCACCCTGCCGCTGGCGGCGCCCGGCATCGCCGCGGGCGCGCTGCTCAGCTTCGCGCTCTCCTTCGACGACTTCATCATCACCCAGTTCAACTCGGGCCCGACCACGGTCACCTTCCCGATGTTCGTCTGGGGCGCCTCGCAGCGCGGCATCCCGGTGCAGGTGAACGTCATCGGCACCGCGATGTTCCTCGCCGCCGTCGTGCTGACCGTCGTCGGCCAGTGGTTGGGCAACCGCCGGAAGGCCACCGCCTGACGTACGGTCGACAGCGGTGGCACGGACAACCATCACCTATTCGTAGAAAGTGGCTGATAATGCATGGACTCCGCCCGCGCACTCAGTGACGCCAGGCCCACCCCCTTCTGGCTGGAGGATCCCGGTCGGCCGGCGGCACTGCCCGCCCTGGTCGGCGACACCACCTGCGACCTGCTGGTCGTCGGCGGCGGGTACTCCGGCCTGTGGACCGCCCTCATCGCCAAGGAACGCGACCCCTCGCTGGACGTCGTGCTGGTCGAGGGCAACGAGGTCGGGTGGGCCGCGTCCGGGCGCAACGGCGGGTTCTGCGCGGCCAGCCTGACCCACGGCTTCGGCAACGGCCTGGACCGCTGGCCGTCCGAACTGGCCCAGCTGGAACGCCTCGGTGCCGCCAACCTCGACGGCATCGAGGCCACCCTCAAGCGCTACGGCATCGACGCCGAGTGGGAGCGCACCGGCGAGATCGACGTGGCCACCCAGCCCCACCAGGTCGAGGAGCTCCACGAGATCGCGGAGGCGGTCGCCCGGTACGGCTTCGACATCACCGTCCTGGACGCCGACCAGCTGCGCGCCGAGGTGAACTCGCCGACCTTCCTCGGCGGCCTCTGGGACAAGGAGGGCGTGGCGATGGTCCACCCCGCCAAGCTCGCCTGGGGCCTCAAGGACGCCTGCCTCGGCCAGGGCGTCCGGATCTTCGAGCACACCCGCGCCACCGACCTGCGGGAACACGGCAGCGGCATGGCCGTCCGCACCCCGTACGGCCGGGTCTTCGCCCGGAAGGTCGCGCTCGGCACCAACGTGTTCCCGTCGCTGCTCAAGCGGGTCCGCCCGTACATCGTCCCGGTGTACGACTACGCGCTGATGACCGAGCCGCTCACCGAGGAGCAGCTCGCCTCGATCGGCTGGCGCGGCCGGCAGGGCCTCGGCGACAGCGCCAACAAGTTCCACTACTTCCGGCTCTCCGCCGACAACCGGATCCTCTGGGGCGGCTACGACGCGGTCTACCACTTCGGCGGCCACGTCCGGCACGAGTACGACCAGCGGCCGGAGACCTTCCGCACCCTGGCCAACCACTTCTTCCGCTGCTTCCCGCAGCTGGAGGGCCTGCGCTTCACCAACGCCTGGGGCGGCGCGATCGACACCTGCAGCCGGTTCTCGGCGTTCTTCGACACCGGCTACCGGGGCAAGGTCGCCTACGCCGTCGGCTACACCGGGCTCGGCGTCGGCGCGACCCGCTTCGGCGCCGAGGTGATGCTCGACCTGCTCGCCGGCGAGCGCACCGAACGCACCGCGCTGGACATGGTCCGCAGCAAGCCGCTGCCGTTCCCGCCCGAGCCGGTGCGCTGGGCCGGGATCGAGCTCACCACCCGGTCGCTGGAACGGGCCGACCGCACCGGCGGCCACCGCAACCTCTGGCTGCGCACCCTCGACCGGCTGGGGCTCGGCTTCGACAGCTGAAGCGCGAACGCCCGAAGCCGGGTGCTCCTAGTCGTGTAATCGGGACCCGCCGTCCGCCTCTCCCTGGTGACGGCGGGTCTCGCTCTTCCCGCCGTCACCGAACAGTACGAACGGCGAGAAGCGGGGACGCGACATGGAGACCACCGGACTGCACTGGCTCGCCCAGGTGGCACCGGACCCGGAGTCCTTCCGGGAGCAGTGGGAGCGCACCGGGCTGGGCCTGATGCTGCTGCCCGCCGGCCGGCGCTGGGACGTCCTCTCCGTCCCCGGACGGCTCGGACGCCCGGCCCTGGAGGTCCTGGACCCGCGCACCCGCGGCCCGGTCCTCGCCGACTTCGGGGGCGGGCACCTCAGCTTCCTGGTGCCCGTCGGCACTGCCGCCCGCTGGATCGGCAGCGGCGTGCGCAGCGCGGGGGAGGGCACCTGGATCGTCGTCCCGCACCCCGGGCGCAGCAGCCGCGGCGTGCGCTGGCTGGTCCCGCCCGACGGCTCCGGGCGGCTCACCGACCCGATGCTGCTGGAACTCGCCCTGCACGAGGCCGCCGCGGGGCTCGGCGGCCGGTGAGCCAGGGGGTGTAGACCCAGGCGACGCCGGCCAGCAGCGGGTTCGGGGACAGGCGCATCACCGCGAGGACGATGCCGCCGACCACGCCCATGAGCATGGCGAGA
>NZ_JBEZUT010000176.1:0-18157 GCF_040636595.1 Kitasatospora sp. NPDC036755 | reverse complement strand
CATCGCCGCCAGCTCGCTGTTCGCCGCTTCGACCACGCTGACCTCGACCGGTGCGGTGAACTCCTTTCACGACTCGTACACGCCGTTCGGCGGCGTCCACCCACGGTCCAGGCCGGATCCGCCCCCGGACCTCCCTGGGGACGACGGGCCTCTCCCCCTCAGGGAGGGGACCGCCCCTGAGTCCCGCCCCGGGGCCCGCGGCCCCGACCGCATCCGGGCCGCATTCGGGCCGGGCCCGCGGCCGGTTCGGCCGCCGAGGGCACGGGGAAATTCGGTTGCCGCGGACCGCCGTCGCGATCATGATCGCCCGCATGGACTTTTGATGACTGCCACGTCGTACGTACCTGTCGCGCGATCGACCTCGGAGCCTGACGACCGGCCCCGGGGCGATGGGTCGCGCCCCTCGTGAGCATCCGTCAGAGAGCGGGAGCCGCCGAGTGAGTTCGGCATGCCCTCCCGCTGAGTCCTGAAAGCACCCCACACACATGAATACCGACCGCAAGGCCCTGTGGGCCGTGCGTCAGTCCGCCCTGCCCACCGTCGTCCGGCCCTGCCCGGACTGTCCCGGCACGCGGCACCGCGCCTCGGGGAAGATCCGCGTCAACGCGAGCGGCAAACTGCTCGACGTCTGGCTGCTGTTGAGCTGCGCGACCTGCGACCGGACCTCCAAGGTGCCCGTCCACGAACGCGTCCACGTCTCGACGCTGGAGCCGGCCCGGCTGGTGGCGTACGAGACCAACGACCCGGCAGCGGTACGGGATTTGGTGACGAGCACGTCGCTCGCGGCGAAGAACCGGTACCGGCTCGACTGGACCGGGACGTGGGAACTGGAGACCCGGATGCCGCTGTACGCGCTCGACGACCCGAACCCGCTCCCGGTGCGGGTGCGCTTCGAGCTGCCCGCGCCGGTCCGGGTGGAGCGGCTGCTCCGGCTCGGTCTCGGCCTGAGCCGGGCCGAGGTGCGCCGTCTGGTCGCGGACGGGCGGATCCGCCTGCCGTTCGCTCCGGACGCCAAGGCGCACCAGGACTTCGAACTCACCCTCCACGGACCCGGTTCCGTCGATGCGGCCAAGCACGCGAAGTCCCTCGACGCGCCCGACGCCGAACGCGCCGGACCGGCTCGGATCGGGCCGGCGCCCGCGCCCGCACCCGCACCCGGTGGGGAGCGCCCACGCCGGGCCGCGGCGCGCTAGGAGCCGTCGGGCCGCTCGTGCGCGGAGCCGGATCCCGGGGGCCGCTGCGGTGACCGTGCCGGGGACGGCATGGCCGCGCTCGCCGTCACGGGCCGCCACCGCCCGGTGGCTCCGGGGCTTGTCGGCGGCCCGTTCGACGGTGGTGCCTTCTCGCGGCGGCCGGGTGTCCTGGAGCCCTGGGCCGGGCCGGTGTCCAAGGACAGCGGCTTGGTGGGCGGGCAGCTGTTCCACGCCTCGGACAACGGCCGCCGAGCGGCTCGCCACCGCGGCCCGGGTACGCGTTCGGTGCGTACCCGGGCCGCGGTGGGTGACCCTGGAGTGTCAGGCGGAGAGGGTCTTGTTCAGTGCGTCGAGGCCGTCGGCGTAGATGCCGGTGAACAGGTCGACGACCTCCTGCTCGGTGGCGCCCTTCGGGTGGAAGCGGCCGGACCACTGGACCTCGGCGGCGTCGGGGCGGCCGGGGACGGCGTGGACCCGGATCGTCGAGACGTAGCCGTCGTCGACCGGGAACGGGGCCTGGAGGATGGCGTAGCTGTACTGCCGCTCGGTCTCGTTGAAGTCGACGAGGCGCTCGATGATCACTTCGCCCTCGGGGTTCTTCAGATGGCGGACGCGGCCGCCCTCGGCGGCGACGCTCTCCGGGATGTAGGGGAGCCAGTCGGGCAGGGCGTCGAAGCCGCCGATGAGGTTCCAGACCTTTTCGGGGGTGCCGGGGACGATGCGGCTGACGGAGGTGGAGGCCATGATCGTTTCTCCTGTGTACTGCGGTGGGGGTGGTGTGCGGGGGTAAGGGGTCAGGCGCCGTTGGGCAGCGGGGCGGCCGGGCTGACCAGGCCGGAGGCGCGCAGCTCCTGCCAGAACGCGGCGGGGACGCTCTCGTTGAGGGCGGCGATGTCCTCGGCGATGCGGCTGGGCTTGGTGGCGCCGGGGATGACGGCCGCGCTCACCGGGTGGGCGAGGGAGAACTGGAGGGCGGCGGCCTTGATGGAGACGCCGTGCTTGGCGGCGAGCTCCTTGAGGCGGTTGACCTTCGCGATGATCTCCGGCGAGGCGGGCTGGTACTCGAAGTGGGCGCCGCCGGCCAGGACGCCGGAGCTGTAGGGGCCGCCGACGACCATGTCGACGTCCTGCTCCTGGGCCATCGGGAGCAGGCGCTGGAGGGCGTGCTCGTGGTCGAGGAGGCTGTAGCGGCCGGCCAGCAGGAAGCCGTCGGGCCGCGGCTCGTCCAGGGCGAGGGTCATCTCGATCGGCTCGGTCTTGTTGACGCCCAGGCCCCAGGCCTTGATGACGCCCTCGTCGCGCAGGCGGGACAGGACGCGGAAGGCGCCGGTGCGGGCCTCCTCGAACTTGCTCACCCACTGGTCGCCGTGGAAGTCCTGGGCGATGTCGTGGACCCAGACGATGTCCAGGCGGTCGGTGCCCAGGCGCTTGAGGCTGCCCTCGATGGAGCGCTCGGTGGCCTCGGCGGTCCACTCGTGGACGATCTTGTTGGGGTTGCCGTGCTCGAAGATGCCGCCCTTCTCTCCGAGGTCGCGGGCGCCTTCCTCCTTCTCGTCGAGGATGACGCGGCCGACCTTGGTGGAGAGCACGTACTCGTCGCGGGGCTTGGTGGACAGCACCTGGCCCAGTCGCTGCTCGGAGAGGCCGGCGCCGTAGAAGGGGGCGGTGTCGTAGTAGCGGACGCCCTGGTCCCAGGCGGCCTCGACGGTGGCGGCGGCCTCCGCGTCCGGGATCGCGCGGAACATGTTGCCGAGCGGAGCGGTGCCGAAGCCGAGCTTGCCGGGAAGGATCTTCTTGAGGGTCATGACGGTGCCTTGTCGATCGGTGTCTCCGTGCCGGGGGCGTCCCTGGCACGGGAGGGGGGAGACACGGGAGAGATCGGGTGCCTCTGTGGGGTCGTCCCGCCGACGGAGCCGTGGCGCTGGATGCGCGGCGGCCCTCCGCCAGAGCAGGTGCGCTACTGCAATTAATGCACCAGCGCCTTACATGCTTAGACAATAGTTGCAGACGCGTCGTAATGCAAGAGGGTCCGACCGAGCTGTCCGGCCGACGCGGGTGCAGCGGGCACGCGGGGCCGTCGACGGGGCCGCCTCCCCCTGTCGCGGTACGGACCGGTCCGCAGGCCGAAGGTGCCCGCGCGGTGACCGTCCCGGCCCCGCGCCGGGCACCCGCCTCAGGGGATGATCGTGGGCAGGAGGCCGCCGTCGACGCCGAGGGCGCGGCCGGTGGTGGCCGAGGAGTGCTCGGAGGCCACGTAGGTGATCATGTTGGCGACCTCGTGGGGGCGGATCAGGCGCCGGAGCAGGGAGGCGGCGGCACGGTTCTCGGCCAGGTAGCGGCGTTCCTGCTCGGCGGGGTCGAGGCCGGGGTAGAGCTCGTCGAACATGGCGAGCACGCCGTCGCTCATGGTGGGCCCGGGCAGGACGCAGTTCACCGTGACGCCGGTGCCGGCGACCTCCTGGGCCATGCCGCGGGAGACGGCCAGCTGGGCGGTCTTGGTCATGCCGTACTGGACCATGTCGGGCGGGGTCTGGACGCCGGCCTCGCTGCTGACGAAGATCACCCGGCCCCAGCCGCGTGCGACCATCCGGGGTGTGTAGTGGCGGGCGAGGCGCACCCCGGACAGGACGTTGACCTCGTAGAAGCGCAGCCAGTCCGCGTCGGTGATGTCGAAGACGGGTTTGGTCTCGAAGATGCCGGTGTTGTTGACCAGGATGTCGACGTCGGGCAGTTGCCGGATCAGCTCGGCGGTTCCTTCGGCCGTGCCGACGTCGGCGGCGATGCCGCGTCCGCCGATCCGCTCCGCGGTCTCGGTGACGCGGTCGGGGCTGCGGCCGTTGACCACGACGTCGGCTCCGGCGGCGGCCAGGGCCTGCGCGGCCGCCGCGCCGATTCCGGCCGTGGATCCGGTGACCAGCGCGGTCCGCCCGGTGAGGTCGATCTGCATCGGAAGGGCACCTCTCCTCAGTGGGTCGTCGGTCCGCCGACGGCGGACCGTCTCCGATTCGCGGCCGCGCCGCACCGGCACCCGTCGAGACCCGGGGGCGACCGGGGCCGCTCCGCGGCGGGCAGAAGTCGCCCGGAGCGGTGGAAGCGGCCATGCCGCCATGGCGAGGAACCGGTCTGACACGATTCTTCGGCAGGCCGGCGGAGCCCGCACCTCACCGGCACTCCGTCCGGCTCCGGAGCGAGGCCCACGCCCGCATGCACCGGACAGACGCCTTGGCTGGTATTTCCACGATGGGCACACCCCGGGCTTCGGTGGTATCCGGAAGGAGGCCCGGACCCGGCCGACCGACGGCACCGCCCTCGATCGCCGAGGTGGGCGAAGCCCCGTCGCCATACCGGTGCGATGCGTCGTCGAAGGGCCGCACCGAGCCGGTACCGCGCCTGTCCGCCCTGCCGCCTCCCGGACCGGGGAGCGGAGTGGGCCGCTTCCGGCGGCAGCCGGCTCCGTTCCCGGCGCGTCGCCCGGTGAGCCGGCGGCGTTACGTGGCCCGTGGCGTGCCCGGCGGCTACCGGATCCGGGACAACCGGGGCCGCCGCTGGTGGGGCGACCACGACGAGCTCTGCCCCGAGGACCTCGTCACCGAACTCAACGGCAGGGCCGACCCCCAGGCGCTGACCGCCCTGCTCAAGCGCTACCGGGCGCTGAAGCGGTAGGCCGGGGCCGGGGTCCGCGGGCTGTCGGGGCCGTCGCCTAGAGTGCGGTGTCGACGGGGCCGACGGGGCCGACGGCCGGCGAGGGGACGGGCGATGAGCGAGGCGTGGGACCGACTGCGGGCGATCATGGGAGAGCCGGTGTACACCCCGGCGCGGGTCCCGTGGGAGCGGGCGCCCGCCGAGCTGGGGGTCCAACTGCCCTCGGACTACCGGGCGTTCGTCGACCTGTACGGCGGCGCGAAACTGAACGGCGAGTGGGGCGTGTACACGCCGCAGGACAAGCCGCTCCACCGGGACGGGCCGAGCGGCCTGGCGGCCTGGCGCACCACCTCCGACCTCGACCTGCGCGACCAGATCGAGGGCGAGGAGCACCGCTGGGAGCAGCCGGGCCCGACCCCGGTGTTCCCGGACCCGGGCGGGCTGCTGTCCTGGGGGTGGAACAGCAACCACCAGCAGTGCTGCTGGCTGACGGCCGATCCGGATCCCGAGCGGTGGCCGGTGGTCGTGTTCTACGACGACCGGCTCGACCACTTCGACGGCGGGTTCGCGCAGTTCGTGGCGACGGTGCTGACCGGGGGTTACGCCGCCGAGGACGAGTTGCTGGTGCGCGCGGACCCCGCCGTGTGGGGGCCGGCGCCGGCCCGGCCGCTCTGGTCGCCCGGGGAGGACTGGGCGGGCCGGAACTGGGGTGTCGACTGGGGGCTCGGTTCGTTCCTGACGGAGCCCGGGTCGGCGGAGATGCCGTGGGTCGTGAACGGCGGAGGGTCCGGTGGCGGAGGAACGTCCCGTCCGCCCCGGGAGGCCGCCGCGTGAGCGTCGAACTGCGCCACCACACCGCCCTGTCCCCGGTCGTGCGGCGGGACCTGCTGGACGTGTACGCCGAGGTGCGGGCGCCGCTGCTGCACCTGGCGAACTACGGTCTGGCCGCGTTCACCGAGCGTCTCGGCCTGCACGCGGCCGGCCCGGGTTTCGAGCTGGTCCTGGGCTACGACGGCGGGCGGGCGGTGGGCTACGCGTACGGCAACACCGTCGAGGCCCGTGACCCGTACTGGAAGCGCATGGCGGAGCCGCTGTCCGAGGACGGCCCCCGTGCCCCGGTCCTGGCGCTGAGGGAGATCGGTGTGCGCCCGGCCTGGCGGGGCACCGGCACCGCCCGCCGGGTCCACGACGCGCTGCTGGCCGGGCGGGGTGAGGAGCGGGTGGTGCTGATGGTGAATCCGCTCGCCGGGGACGGGAAGGTGCTGCGCCTGTACGAGGGGTGGGGCTACCGGGCGTTCAACGCCCAGGCGGCCTCGGCGCACTCGCCGCGGCTGACGGTGATGGTCCGCCCGACGCGTTGACCTCCCGCGCACCCGGCGGGGAGGCCACGCGCGGGGGTGTCCTAGGCGGGCTGCGCGGGGGTGATGGTGCACAGCCGTTTGGTGGCGCGGGTCAGGGCGACGTACAGGTCCCGTTCGCCCGCGGGCCGGGCCGCGACGATGCCCTGCGGGTCGACCACGAGGGCCTCGTCGAACTCCAGGCCGCGCGCCTCGGACGCCGGGACCAGCCGGGCGTGGGCCTCGACGCCGGCGGCCGCCAGTTCCGCCACCCGGTCGTCCGCGCAGACGACGCCGAGCAGTTCGCCGGGGTGGGCGGCGTCCTGGGCCCGCAGTTCGCGCAGCAGGGCGTCGGCGAGCCGCCGCGGGGCGGCCGTGACGGTCCGCGGCTCGTCGCCGCGGCGGATCGAGCGGAGGGCCGGCTGTTCCGGGGCGATGCGCTGGAGCAGGTCCCGGGTGGTGGCGAGGATCTCCCGGGTGGTGCGGTAGCTGACGGTCAGGGTCCGCAGGTCGAAGCGGTGGCCCAGGTGGGGGGCGAGTGCCTCGTTCCAGTCCCGCGCGGTGGCCGCCGGGCCCGCCTGCGCGAAGTCGCCGACCAGGGTCATCGAGCGTCCCGGGCACCGGCGTACGACCATCCGCCACTGCATGGCCGTCAGTTCCTGGGCCTCGTCGACGACGACGTGTCCGAAGGTCTGCCGGGGCGGTCCGTCGACCAGGCTCGCCGCCTCGTCGAGGAGCGGCACGTCGGCGCCGGTCCACGGCGCGCCGGGGGTGCGCAGCAGTGATGCCCGCTGGTCGTCGGTGAGGTGGGGCAGGTGTGCGGCCAGGGCGTCGGGGTCGGTCAGCAGGGCCTCGACGACGGTGTCGGGTGTCAGGTGCGGCCAGATCTCCTCGACGGCGCGGTCCAGGTGGGCGTCGTCCAGGAGGGCGGTGCGGACGGCGTCGGCGTCGAACTCGTCGGCGCCGGTGGAGGGTCGGTCGTCGATGCCGAGGTTGCGCAGGTCCCGGGCGGCCATCTTGTCGAGGTCGATGCCGGTGAGCTGGGCGACTTCGGCGTCGAGGCGTTCCAGGGTCTCGGCGGTGCTGCGGGCGAGTTCGCCGGTCAGGGCGTCCACCAGCAGTTCCAGGAACAGGCGGCGGGCCCGGTTGTGGGCGAGGCCGCCGGTGCGGGCCGCGTCGCGGGCCTCGGCGACCTGCCGTTCGGACAGGCGCACCCACTCCTGTCCGATCCGGACGGTGAAGTCCCCGTCAGGGGCCTGGCGGGCGCGTACCGAGCGGGCCAGGGCGTCGGCGAGGTCGGCGCCGCCCTTGAGGCGTGCCGGGGCGAACGTTTCCGTGGCGCCCGGGCGGACGCCGGCCAGTTCCTCGCAGGTCGCCAGGACGACGTCGTTCTCGCCGAGGGAGGGCAGCACCTGGGAGACGTAGTCCAGGAAGCGGGTGTTGGGGCCCAGGACGAGCACGCCGCGTTCGGCGGCCTTGGGGAACGCGTAGAGCACGTACGCGGCGCGGTGCAGGGCCACCACCGTCTTCCCGGTGCCCGGGCCGCCCTGGACGACCGTGACCCCGCGGTGCGGGGAGCGGACGATCGCGTCCTGTTCGGTCTGGAGCGTGGCGACGGCCGTTCCCATCCGGCCGGTGCGCCGTTCCCGCAGTGCGGCGGCCAGCGGGCCGTCGCCGACGACGTCTGCGGGGGTCGGGTCCGAGCCGTCCAGCAGTTCGTCGCTGACGGCGACGACGGTGCGGTCGGCCAGGCTCAGGTGGCGGCGCCGGCGCAGGCCGAGCGGGTGGACCGGTGTCGCCTCGTAGAAGGCCCGGGCCGCCTCGGCCCGCCAGTCCACCAGCAGCGGCAGCTCGTCCTCGTCGCGTTGCAGGCCCAGCCGTCCGATCCGCAGGACGGTGCCGTCGGTGAGGTCGATGCGGCCGAAGACGAGTCCGCCTTCGGCGCCCTCCAGGCGGCGGACCTCGCCCGCCAGCCGTCCGGCCGCCACCTCCCGCTCGTACACCTCGCCCGCGCTGCCGGCCGTCGACGCGAGCACCCGGCCCAGCTGCGCGCGCGCCCCGGCGAGCCGCTCGTCGAACAGCTCGGCGATGGCGGACACCCGGGTCCGCTCCAGCTCGACCTGCTGTGCGGCGTTGCCGTGGATCTGCGACAAGGAAGAGCCCCCTCGTGTTTCGGATTGCGGCCCACCACTATGCAGAGCCGGTCCGGGGAAGTAAACGTTGACTTCGCCGGTGCGGGTGTGGCCGTCGGCGGCGGCCGGCGGCTTGCGGTGCCGGGGGGTTCGGCCGGTGGGCGGGGGGGGTGTGGGACGCGGCTGGTGCGGTCAGGCCGGGCGGACGAGGCGGCTCTCGTAGGCGAAGACCACGGCCTGGATCCGGTCGCGGAGTTCGAGCTTGTGCAGGATCCGTCCCAGGTGGGACTTCACGGTGGCCTCCGCGAGGTACAGGGCGGCGGCGATCTCGGTGTTGGACAGGCCGCGGCCCACCTGGACGAGCACCTCGCGTTCGCGGGCGCTGAGGCGGCGCAGCCGTTCGTCGTGTTCGGGGCGGCGGCCGGCGGGCAGGTGCGGGCGGATGCCGTCCAGCAGGCGGCGGGTGATCCGCGGGGAGAGCGCGGCGTCGCCCGCGGCGACGTCGCGGATCGCGGTGAGGAGTTCCTCGGGCCGGGTGTTCTTCAGCAGGAAGCCGGAGGCTCCGGCGTTGAGGCCGGCGAAGGCGTACTCGTCGAGGTCGAAGGTGGTGAGGATCAGCACCCTGCTGTGCGGGCAGGCTTCGACGACCTGGCGGGTGGCCTCGATGCCGTCGGTGCCGGGCATCCGGACGTCCATGAGGACGACGTCGGGGCGCAGTTGTCGGGTGAGGTGGACGGCCTGGGCGCCGTCGGCGGCTTCGCCGACGGGTTCCATGTCGGGTTGGGCGTCCAGGACGGTGCCGAAGGCCATGCGCAGCAGTGCTTCGTCGTCGGCGATGAGGATGCGGATGGTCATGCGGGGGCCGCCGTGGTGCCGGTGAGGTGCAGGCGGGTGTGGACGTGCCAGCCTCCGTCGGGTCGGGGGCCGGCGTGCAGGGTGCCTCCGTAGGCGGCGCAGCGTTCGCGCATGCCGGGGATGCCGTGGCCGGGTGGTGCGGTGGGGGCGGGCGGGGTGCCGTGGCCGGGTGGCGGGGTGGGGGCGGGTCGTGGTGGGTGGGGGCCGTCGTCGGTGACGTCCACGGTGACGGTCTCGGCGGTGCACCGGACGCGGACGGTGGCGCGGGTGCCGGCGGGGGTGTGCTTGAGGGTGTTGGTGAGGGCTTCCTGGACGAGGCGGTGGACGGTGAGTTGGGCGGTGGCGGGGATGTGGGTGTGGCCGCCGTGGACGTCGAGGCGGGTGGGGAGTCCGGCGGTGCGCATCTGGTCGGCGAGGGCGTCCAGTTGGGCGATGCCGGGCAGGGGGTGGCGGTGGGCGTCGGGTTCGTCGGCCCGCAGGATGCCCAGGGTGCGGCGCATGTCGGTCAGGGCCTGGCGGCCGGTTTCGGAGATCTGGTGCATCGCGGCGGTGGCCTTGTCGGGTGAGCGGTGCTGGGCGTAGCGGGCGGCGTCGGTGAGCGCGACCATGACGGACAGGTTGTGGGTGACGATGTCGTGCATCTCGCGGGCGATGCGGGTGCGTTCCTCGGCGGCGGCCAGGCGGGCCTGCTGTTCCTGTTCGTTTTCCAGGCGGGCGGCGTGTTCCTCGACGGCGGTGAGGTAGGCGCGGGTGGTGCGCTCGTTGACGCCGAGGGCGGCGGCGGCCACGGTCATCGCGGTGAGTGCGACGAGGAGGGTGGGGAAGGCGTCGTCGGGGGCCCAGCGCAGGCAGGCCAGCAGGACGCCGGTCTGGGTGACGGCGGCGGCCAGGAGTGTCGTGCGCCGGCCGGTGTGCGCGGCCACCGTGTGGAGGGCCACCAGCAGGGCGATGTCGGCGGGGAGTTGGGCGTCCGCGAGCCATTGGAGGAGGGCGGCGGCGGCCACGGCGGCGAACGTGGCGAGCGGGGCCCGGCGGCGCCACAGCAGGGGCAGGGCGAGGGCGGCGGTGAGGGCGGTGGCGGCGGGCCGTTCGTGCGGGGCGCGGGTGGTGGCGGCGTTGAGGAGCAGGAGGGCGGGTAGGAGGGTGTCCCGCAGGACGGGGGGCAGTCGGGTGGCGGTCCTGGCCCGGCGGGCCCGCCACCGCCGCGGGCCCGGGTCCCGTGTCCACGCCCGTGCCCGGGCCCGGGCCCACGTCGGCGTCCACGTCCGGGCCGGGTCTCGGTGGGTTCGGCCGGGTTCGGCGGCCGCCTCGGTCATCACAGGTCCCCGTCGTCGAAGTGGGCGTCATGGCGGCCCCGGCCGGGGCGCGTTGCGGGCGGTCGGGCCTGGTCCGGGGTCGGGCCTGGTCCGGAGTCGGGCCTGGTCCGGGGTCGGGCCTGGTCGGGGCCTGGTCGGGGCCTGGTCCGGGGGCCGCGTGCCGCGCCCGGTGCCGGCCGCGGCCCTGCCACGGTAGGCGGCGGCGGGCGCGCGGCGCATGCGCCCACCGTCGGACGGCGCGGGTCCGGGGTACGACCGCAGGAGGAGGCCGGTCACCTCCCGTGGTCGCAGGGCGGGCGCCGGTGCGGTGTGCCCGGTTGCCTCCGTGGTCGTACGGGGGCCTTCGCGGGCTGCTCCCCCGGTCCCGTCCGGCGGCGACCGGTGGCCGATGCGGCGGTGTGCGCCCGGCGCCGAGCATGGCCGGGTGACCGAGATCATCGCGGGACCGCACATGTCCCTCCTGGAAATCCTCGCCCTGCTGGGGGCCGTCGCGCTGGTGGTGGCGCGCTGGCTTCCCCCCGCCGCCCGCCCCCGGGTGACGATCGCGGCGGTGGCCGTGCTCGTGCCGTGCGCGCTCGGCCTGGCCGTGACGGGCGTGCGCTGGCAGCTGCTGCCGGTGCTGGCGGGCGGCGCCCTCGTGCTGCCGTTCGCGCTCCGCCCCGTGCTGCGGCCGCTGCGGCGCGGCCTCGGCCGGCCGGCGTGGCGGGCCCGCCGGTGGCTGGCGCTGCCGGGGTCGGCGGCCTGCGCGGGCCTGATCGCCGCGGGCCCGGTGGGTGCCTGGGCCTTTCCGGTGCCGGTGTTCCCGCAGCCGTCGGGCGGGTTCGCGGTGGGCACCCGGGTGGTGCAGTGGACCGACCAGGGCCGCCCCGAGACCTTCACCGCCGATCCGGACGACCGGCGCACCGTCGTCGTCCAGCTCTGGTACCCGGCGCCGAAGGCCCCGGCCGGTGCGCGGCGGGCCCCGTACCTGGGCCGTACCGGGCAGGAGGCGCGCACCGTCTCCGCCGCCCTCGCCCAGGGGGTGGGCCTGCCGGGCTTCCTGCTGGACGGCGCCGCGCGGGCCCGCGGCAACGCCGTCCCCGACGCCCCGGTGGAGGCCCGGGGCGGGCGGTTCCCGGTGGTGCTGTTCTCCCCCGGCTCGGGCGGGGCGCGCACCCAGAACACCGCCTGGGCGGAGCAGTTGGCCGGCCACGGCTACGTGGTCGCCGCCCTCGACCACCCGTACGACTGCGCGGCCGTCGTCCTGGCCGACGGCCGCACCGTCACCTCGCGGACCGCCTCCAGCGGCGACCGGGACAAGGACGAGGAGTCGGCGGCCGGCTGGACGGCGGTGCGGGCCGCCGACCTCGGCTTCGTCCTCACCCGTCTGGAGGCCCTGGACCGCGGTGAGGGTGCCGACCCGCTGAGCGGGCGCCTGGACACCGGCCGGGCCGCGGTGGCCGGGCACTCCATGGGCGGCGCGGCCGCTCTGCAGGCGGCCCGGCGGGACCACCGCTTCCGGGCCGTCGTCGACCTGGACGGCTTCCCCCACGGCCCCGCCACGCCCGCCCTCGTCCAGCCGGCGCTCGCGCTCACCCAGGCGATCACCCCGTCGACCGACCCGCGCTACCTGCCCCGTCTCACCGAGGCGCTCGCCTCCGCCACCGCGCCGGGCTACCGGCTGACCGTCCCCGGCGCCGCGCACCTCACCTTCACGGACGGGCCGCTGTACCTGCCGCCGGTGCCCTCGCTCGTCGGTTCCCTGGGCCGTACCGAGGGGCCGCGCGTCGTCGCCGCGGCCACCCTCGCCTTCCTGGACGCCACCGTGCGGGGCTCCTCCGGCGACCCGTCCGGCGCGCTGTCGGCCTACGGCAGCCTCACCGTCCGCCGCCCGGACGGCGGCCGCTGACCGGGCGGCGGCCCGTCCCCACCGCGCCGACCGTCCCGGGCCGTCCGCGCCCGTCCGCCCCGGGCCGTCCGGGCCCGTCCGTGCGCGTGCTCGCGTGTGCTCGCGCGGCCGGGCCGGGGCGCTCGCGCGGCGGGCAGCCGCGAGCCGGGGGTGCGCCGGGGTGCGCCGGACGGGCCAAGGCTCCGTTGACGGCCGAGCGGCGCCCCTCTACAACGGAGCACAGGCCCCGGTCCGCGGCGCAGCACCGGCCCCGGACGCGGTGGGCGGTGTCCCGGCACGCCCCGCCCCCGGGGCGCCCCGACCGATCCCGCGCGGTCCCGCGGGATCCGGACGGTCCCGGCGGTGGTCCCGAGTGGTCCCGAGTGGTCCCGAGTGGTCCCGAGAGTTCCTGAGGAGCGACGGCCATGGCTCCAGACGACAGCGAGTGCCCGGTGCTGGACATGACCGCCCGGGACCCCCACCGGCAGAACGCGCGGCTGCGCAGCGCCGGGCCCGCCGTGCGGGTCGAGCTGCCCAACGGCGTCATCGCCTGGTCGGTGACGCGCAGTTCGGTGATCCGCGCGCTGACCGGTGACCCGCGGATCTCCCGCGACCCGCGCAAGCACTGGCCCGGGCTGGCCGAGCTGCCCGAGGGGTGGCCGATGGGGCCGATCGCGCTGCAGGAGAACTTCTTCAACCTCTACGGCGCCGAGCACCGCTCGGGCCGGCGCCGGATGGCGCCCTCGTTCGCGCCGCGCCGGGTGGCCGCGCTGCGGCCCGGGATAGCGGCGACGACCGCCGGCCTGGTCGGCGCGCTCGGCGCGCTGGGCCCCGGCGAGGCCGTGGACATCCGCCGGGCGCTGTCCCTGCCGCTGACCATGTCGGTGATCTGCGACCTGTTCGGCGTGCCGGCCGGGATGCGGCCCCGGATCGGCCGGGTGATGGACTCCCTGCTGAAGACGTCGGCGACGACCGGGCAGATGGCGGCCTGGCGCGCGGAGATGGACGCGGCGCTGGCCGAGCTGCTGGACCTCAAGCGGCGCGAGCCGGGGCCCGACCTCGCCAGCGACGTGGCCGCCCTCCCGACCGGGGAGGGGACGCGCCGCACCGAGCAGGAGTCCCGCGACACGCTGTTCCTGATGCTCGGCGCCGGGTACGAGACCGCGGTCAACCTCATCACCAGCGCCGTCCAGGCGCTGCTCACCCACCCCCGCCACCTGGCCGCCGTCCGCGAGGGCGCGCTGAGCTGGGAGGACGTCGTGGAGGAGACCCTGCGCCACGAGGGCCCGGTGATGCACCTTCCGCTGCGCTACCCGCTGGAGGACGTCGACCTGGGCGAGGGCGTGGTCATCCGGCGGGGCGAGCCGATCCTGCTGGGGTTCGCCGCGGCCGGCCGGGACCCGCAGGCCCACCCGGACCGGCCGGACGAGTTCGACCCGGCGCGCCCCGACAAGGAGCACCTGGCCTTCGGCTACGGCCCGCACTTCTGCCTCGGCGCGCCGCTGGCCCGGCTGGAGGCCGAGGTGGCCCTGGACGGCCTGTTCGGCGCCTACCCCGGCGCCGTCCTGGACCCGTCCAGGGCGGCGCCGGCCGCCCGGCTGGAGTCCGCGATCATCAACGGGCCGGCCGAACTGTGGGTCGTACCGGTGCCGGTGCCCGCTACGGGAGGGTGATCGGGCTCGGCTTCTGCTTCAGGGTCTGCAGGCACAGGGTGTACTTGTCGCTGCCCCGCTTGTAGGTGAAGTAGCCGTCGGCGGTGGGGTAGGAGCGGCGGCACACGCCCTGGCCGTCAGTGGTGTCGTCCTCGCGGCCCACGACGCGGGCGTCGGCGTCCGGGCCGGAGCAGGGCACCACCTCGACGTCGGCGTTGGCGTCGAGGAGACCGGGCAGGACGATCTGGTTCTTGTTGTGGATGCAGTCGCCGGCCTTGGCGAACTCGGGGTCGCCCTTCTCGATGAAGACGATCAGCGAGACCAGGAGCACCGGGATGAGCGCGCCGAAGACGGCGGGCCGCAGGTAGACCGGGCGGCCCGGGTCCATCGGCGCGAGGGGCGCGCCGGGCAGCGGCGGCGCCAGTTTGTTGACCTTCAGGCGCTGCGGGACGTTGAGCAGCATGATGATCGGGTTGACGATCATCGAGGGGATGCCCCACCAGCCCTGCCAGAGGCTGTCGGAGGTCATCTCGCGGTGCGCGGTGATGCCGCAGCCGCGGCAGTAGGGGCCGCTGCGCTTGAAGTACTTCAGGATGACGACGAGGCCCAGGTGCCCGCGGAAGGTCGCGTTGACGGCCGGGACGGATCCGCAGTAGCGGCAGGCGAGTTGGCCCTCGCCGTAGGCGGGCGCGGCCGGGGCCGCGGTCGGGGCGTGCGGGGCCGGGGCCGGGGCGTGCGGGGTCGGCTCGGTGGGCTGAGTGGAAATGGTGGATCCCCCGTGACGATCATGAATGTGTGCGCCCGCAACCTACCGCCGCACGGCAGCGCCGGGGCCCGCCCGGGCCCCGGCGGGCGCAACGTTCGCCGAACCGTGATCCCAAATCAGTCGATCGGCGTCGAAACTCCCCCCGCCCGCACCCCGGCCCGTACCCCCGCTCGGGGCCCGGGCGGGCGCCCGGGCCCGCCGCCTCCCTCAAGGCGGCGGGGCCGGGCCGTGCGGCGGGACGCCGGGTGGGGCGTCAGGCGGGGCGGATGCCCGGGTTGCCGGCCTCGGTGGTGAAGGAGGCGGCGGTGGACAGGGTGCCGCCGGGGCGGGTGATGTGGGAGACCACCCGGTAGTCGGCGCGGGCGCGGTGGCGGTCCAGGGTGAGCACGGTGTAGCCGCGGCGCCCGTCGTAGAACTTCATGTGCGGGTTGGCCGACATGAGGTTGCTCCAGTTGGACGGCTTCTCCTCGCCGTCGCCGTCGCTGCTGATCGAGGTGCCGACGAACTCCACGCCCACCGTGCGCGAGGCCGGGTCGTTGAAGTCCCGCTTGACGTCCAGGGCGTAGGCCACGTGGACGTCGCCGGTGAGCAGCACGAGGTTCTCGACGCCGGAGCGGTCGACGGCCTGCAGGAAGCGCTCGCGGGCGGCCGGGTAGCCGTCCCAGGCGTCCATGGAGAGCTTGGAGCGGTCGGCGGTGGTGTTCTTGCGGCGGGAGAAGACGACCTGCTGGGGCACCACGTTCCAGGTGGCCTTGGAGCGGCGCAGGCCCTCGGCGAACCAGCGTTCCTGGGTGGCGCCCATCAGGGTGCGCTTGGGGTCGTCGGACTCGGGGGTGGGGTACTGCCAGCCGTCGCCGTTGGCCTGGTCGTCGCGGTACTGGCGGGTGTCGAGGATGTCGAACTGGGCGAGCCGGCCGAAGTGGACGCGCCGGTAGAGGGTCAGGTCGGTGCCGTGCGGCTGGGGCATGCGCAGCGGCTGGTTCTCCCAGTAGGCGCGGTAGGCGGCGGCGCGGCGGGCGATGAAGGGGGCCGGGTCCTGGTTCTTCTCGGGGATGCCGGCGGCGTAGTTGTTCTCGACCTCGTGGTCGTCCCAGGTGACGTACCAGGGGTGGGCGGCGTGCGCGGCCTGGAGGTCGGGGTCGGTCTTGTAGAGGGAATAGCGCAGCCGGTAGTCCTCCAGGGTGGTGGTCTCGTGGTTGTAGTGGGCGGGCAGGGTGCGGTCGGTGTACTTGCGGTCGCCGCCGGCGGCGTCGATGCCGTACTCGTAGATGTAGTCGCCGACGTGGAAGACGGCGTCGACGTCCTCGTTCGCCAGGTGGCGGTAGGCGGTGAAGTAGCCGTCCTCGTAGGCCTGGCAGGAGACGAAGGCGATGCGGGCGCTGTCGAGCTTGCGGCCCTGCGGCGGGGCGGTGCGGGTGCGGCCCACGGGGCTGGTCCAGGAGCCGACGGTGAAGCGGTACCAGTACGGGCGGCCGGCGTCGAGGTCGTCGACGTCCACGTGGACGGCGTAGTTGAACTCGGCGTGGGCGCGGGCGGTGCCGCGGCGCTCGACGCGGCGGAACCTCTCGTCGCGGGCGATCTCCCAGGTGACCTTGACCGAGCCGGTGGGCGGCAGGCCGGAGCCGGGCTCCAGCGGGCGCGGGGCCAGGCGGGTCCACAGCACGACGGCCTCGGAGGTGGCGTCGCCGGAGGCCACGCCGAGGGTGAAGGGGTTCTCGCCCAGGGCCCGCGGGGCGATCTCGGCGGCGTCGTCGGCGTGCGCGGAGGGCAGGTTGACGCCGAAGGCGAGTGCGGCGGCCGCCGAGGTGACGGTCAGGAAGCGGCGCCGGTCCAGGCGGGCGGCGGCCTCGCGCAGCATCCGGTCGGGCGTGGGGCGGTCGGCGGGGCGGGTCATGGGGGTGGTGGCCTTTCGCAGCTCGGGGGGTGTGCGAAGGGAATTGGAGTGGACCGCCCCGTACTGCGGGGGTCGGGATTCCGGCAGCAGAGTGATCATCTGATGGGAGAGACGTGAAGGTCCGGCATATCCCCTGGGCCGGGAGGAATCAGGCGTGACGTCCCATTCCGTACGGGTCCGGGTGGTGTCCGGGCCGCCGGGGCGGGCCGGGGTGGGGCCGGGCCGGGGCGGGGTGGGAGATTCGTGAACGCCGGCCGGGACCGGACGGCGCCCGTGCAAGGCGGAGGTCAAGCCCGGGGCCGGACGGCGGGCCGGGGCGGGCGACGGGCCGACTGCCGGCTTCGGGCGGGCACGGGCGGGCCCCGCGGCCTCCGGGGAGGCGGCGGGGCCCGGGTGGGTTCCCGACGGCGGGTCCGCTACAGCTTGGCGGCCGAGAAGGTGTCGCACTGGGCGAAGTCGCCACTGCGGTACCCGGTGGTGAACCAGGCCTTGCGCTGCTCCGCGGAGCCGTGCGTCCAGGCCTCCGGGTTGATCCGGCCGACGGCGCTCTGCTGGATCCGGTCGTCGCCGACGGCCGCGGCCGCGTCCAGGCCCTGGGCGATGTCCTGGTCGGTGAGCGAGGCGATCAGCGGGCGGCCGGTGGAGGGCTGCGGGGTGGTGGTCGCGTGGTGCGCCCACACCCCGGCGTAGCAGTCGGCCTGCAGCTCCAGGCGCACCGAACCGCTGTTGGCGCCCTGGCGGTCGTTGCCGACCTTCTGCATCGCGCCGGTGAGGTTCTGGACGTGGTGGCCGTACTCGTGGGCGACGACGTAGGACTCGGCGAACGGGCCGCCCTTGGCGCCGAAGCGGGCGGACAACTCGTTGAAGAAGCCGAGGTCGAAGTAGGCCTTCTTGTCACCGGGGCAGTAGAAGGGGCCCACCGCGGAGGTCGCCGACCCGCAGGCGGTGGAGACCTGACTGGTGAACAGCACCGTCTCGGCGTTCTTGTACGGGACCTTCGCGGCGCGCGGCAGCTCGTTGCGCCAGAACTCCTGGACGCTGTTGGTGACCGCCACGATCCGGCAGTCCTGGCGCTTGTTGGCGTCCGCGCCGGTCTTGCAGGACTTCTGCGCCTCGCCCTCGGTGCGCACGCCGGCGGAGGAGGAGCCGGAGGAGGAACCCGAGCCGGAGGACAGGCCCAGCAGCTGCGGGTCCACGCCGAGGACGACCGCGAACAGCACCGCGATCAGGCCCACGGCCCCGCCGCCGATGGCGACCTTCCCGCCGGGGATGCCGCGCCGGTCGTCCACCTGTGAGGTGTCGAGGTCGCCCTGGTCGTCGAACTGCATGTGCCTGTGCCTGCCCGCTTCTGTCGTTCGGTCGCCTTTGTGCGCTTCGGTGACGGTCTGTACCACCGGTGGCCCGCCCAGCCTACGGGCCCCGGGGCCCGGCGCGCCGCAGCGGGGCCTCCGGCCGAACCGTCCCGCTGCCCCGGGAAGAGCGGCTCGAAGTGGAGCCGCCGGA
>NZ_JBEZUT010000175.1:0-18298 GCF_040636595.1 Kitasatospora sp. NPDC036755 | reverse complement strand
GCGCTGGGAGATCGAGACCACGCTGGACGAGATCAAGACCCACCAGCGCGGTCCCTGGCTCGTCCTGCGCTCGAAGTACCCGTGCGGTGTCGACCGCCGGGGGCCCGTCCGGCAGCCCGGCGTCGACCAGTCCGGCGTCCACCGAGGGCCCGCCGCCGGAGGGCAGACCGCCGAGCGGTCCGCCGAGGGGCCCGGAGAGCGGCCCGCCGTCCGGAACCCCGGCGGTCGACACCCCGTCGCCGGAGACGGTCGCGCCGCTCGGCCCGCCCGAGTCCCCGAACTCCCCGCCGTACCCCGGCATCCCGGCGAAGCCGGTCTCGTCCGGGTAGCCGGGGTCGAGGCCCGGCCCGCCGGGTGCGGCGTCGGCCGTCCCCGGTCGCCCGCCCGCCGACAGGCCGTCCACGAGCCCGTCCAGGCCGTCGGTGAGGCCGTCCGCGAGCGCGTCCTCGGCCGCTATGGCCGCCAGCCGCGCCGCGGTGTCCATGAACGCCGGGTCCGCCCGGTGCACCGCCCGGTAGAGCGGCAGCGCCGCGGCGCTGCGCCCGGCTCCCTCGTACGCCCGGGCCAGCCAGTACCGCAGTTCCTTGCGCTGCGGCTGCTCGGAGCGGCAGCGGGCCAGTGAGGCGGCGAGCGGGGCCTGCGCCTGGGCGCACATGTCGAGGCGCACCCGCGCCATGCCGGCGAACAGTCCGGCCTCGATGCCGAGCAGCGGGTCGTCCAGCAGGCGGTCGGTGTCCCGGATCAGCTGCTCCCAGTCCTTGAGCAGGTAGGACCGGCAGGCGTACAGGAAGCGGGCGGACGGGTCCTCGCTGGGCGCCGGGCACTGCTCCAACGCCCGGTCCAGCTCGGCCAGGTGGCGGCCGTCCAGCCAGTGCGAGGCGTGCGCCAGCGCGAGGTCGCGGGCGTCCTCCAGCACCGGCTGCACCCACCAGCCCAGCCAGTACCAGGAACTGAGCGGCCGTCGGTGCAGCCGTCGCTGCTCGCCGAACCGTTTCTGGTGGCGGTACATGGCGAGCAGCGCGGCCGAGGTGTCGCTGCGCAGCGCGTGCAGCCCGAGCCAGGCGTCCGCCATGCCCGGGTCCAGCCGGACGGCGGCCCGGAACTCCTCCTCGGCCCGGGTGTACGCACCGGCCGTGTAGGCGTCCATGGCGCGCAGCCAGGCGCGGTCGGCGAGCCGGTCCGGCCCGCCCGCCGTGCTGTCGGAACTGTCCACCGTCGTCACTCACGCCCCCCGCGGTGCGGCCCGGGGCTCGGCCGGCGAGTCGCCCGTGCCCAGCCCGGCCGGTGGTCGTAGACCTGTGCGGCGCATGTGCGCCTGCCAGGAATCGTACCGGCGCGGCGCTGATCCGGAAGGGTGCCGCACAGGGTCAAATGCGATCGCGCGAGCGCCCGTTGAGCGGCCGGGCGACGGAAGCGGCGGCGGGGGAGCGAGTTTCGGAAGGGGACCGGGCGGCGCCCCCGGCTCACGGGGGAACAAGCCGGGGGCGCCGGGTCCGAGGCGACCGGAATCTTTCGTTCCGGTGGCTGAGGAGAACCTAGATCCTGGCGATGTCGCAGGTCAAGGCGATGGTTGAAGATTCACCGACGGTGCCCGCGGCGATCCGGCCGGTCACCCCGTCGACCCGCGTCGCGGCGTACGGACGGCTCGGGTCGGCGGCGAAATGCGCCGATTCGGCCCGGGCCCAGCCCGCCCAGAACTCGGCCAGTTCCGGACCGTCCCGCTCCTCCCCGCGGCGCCGGGCCGAGACGGCGTCCAGCTCCATCCAGACCACCCGCGCCAGCCACGGCCGCACCGCCCGCCGTCCGGCGCCGACCCCCTCCACCAGTACCACCGGGGCGGCCGGCACCGCGGCCGTGCCCGCGAAGCGGCGCAGCGTCCAGTCGTACACCCGGTACTCGGCGTCCCGCCCGGCCGCCAGCGGCTCCAGCACCTGCTCGCGCAGCCGTTCGGTCCACTCGAAGGGCTGCTCGTGGGTGGCCAGGTCGTCGAGGTGGACCACCGGCGCCCCGCCCAGCGCCGCCGCCAGCCGCCCGGCGAAGGTCGTCTTGCCGGAACCCGCGTGCCCGTCCACCGCGACCAGCCGCACCGGCCCGCAGGAGGGCGGCAGTGCGCGCAGCTCGGCCGCGAGCACGCTCAACCGGGCGTCCTCGGCGGGCCGGAACGGGGGGCGGAAAGGTTCGAATACAGCCACAACGTCAACCCTACGGTGCCGTAGCCCGCCACTGCGTCCAGTTCATCAGTGCAGGTCGTGACGGCGGCCCGGGATTCGGGCATACTCGCCTTCGCCACGACTGTGAACGGCCGTTCACCGCAACCCGGTGCCGGTCGGTCCGACCAGCCGCACCCCACGCCGGACCGCCCGACACCTCGGCCCGGCGCCCGATCGAGGAGGCGACCGCCGCCATGACCCCCTCCCCTGTGAAAGCCGTGGAGCGCCAGCTGCCGAGCGAGGAGGCCCGTGAGCTGCTGAGCCTCACCCGGGAGCTGGTCCAGCGCGAACTCCAGCCGCGCGCGGCCGAGGACGAGGCCGCCGGCCGCTTCCCGCGGGAGGTCTTCCGCACCCTCGGCGAGGCCGGCCTGCTCTCCCTGCCGTACGACGAGAAGCACGGCGGCGGCGAACAGCCCTACGAGGTCTACCTGCAGGTCCTGGAGGAGCTCGCGAGCGGCTGGCTGGCCGTCGGCCTCGGCGTCAGCGTGCACACCCTGTCCTGCCACGCGCTGGCCACCTTCGGCACCGACGAGCAGCGCGACGCCTGGCTGCCCGCCATGCTCTCCGGCGAGCAGCTGGGCGCCTACTGCCTCTCCGAGCCGCAGTCCGGCTCCGACGCGGCCGCGCTGCGCACCCGCGCCGACCTCGACGGCGACGCGTACGTCGTGAACGGCACCAAGGCGTGGATCACCCACGGGGGCCGGGCCGACTTCTACAGCGCCCTGGTGCGCACCGGCGCCGACGGGCCCAAGGGCATCAGCTGCCTGCTCGTCCCCGGCACCCAGCAGGGCCTGTCCGCGGCGCCGCCCGAGCACAAGATGGGCATGCGCTCCTCGCCCACCGCGCAGTTGCACTTCGACGGCGCCCGGGTGCCCCGCGAGCGGCTGATCGGCGAGGAGGGGCAGGGCTTCCAGATCGCGCTCGCCGCGCTGGACTCCGGCCGCCTCGGCATCGCCGCCTGCGCGATAGGCGTGGCCCAGGCCGCGCTCGACCTCGCGGTGGACTACGCCCGCACCCGGCGCCAGTTCGGTCGTCCGATCGCCGACTTCCAGGGCCTGTCGTTCATGCTCGCCGACATGGCCACCCAGATCGAGGCCGGCCGCTCGCTCTACCTGGCCGCGGCCCGGCTGAAGGACGCCGGCCGGCCGTTCTCCAAGGAGGCGGCGATGGCCAAGCTGTTCTGCACCGACGCGGTGATGCGGGTCACCACCGACGCCGTCCAGGTGCTCGGCGGCTACGGCTACACCCAGGACTTCCCGGCCGAGCGCTACATGCGCGAGGCCAAGGTGCTGCAGATCGTCGAGGGCACCAACCAGATCCAGCGCCTGGTGATCGGCCGGCACCTCACGAAGGGCTGACGCCCTCCCCCCCACACGGCCTCCGGCCGTCACTCCAGGGTGCGGAGTGACGGCCGGAGGCGTTCGCCCGTCCTGGCGGGGCGTCAGCTCGCCCTGGCGGCGCGGCCGGTCAGCGCCGGACGACGGCGGCGCTGCTCCGGGATGGCGGACCGCAGCGCCGCGACCGTCGGGGCGGCGGGCGCCACCGGGGCGCCCTGGGGGACCGCGGAGAGCCGCACCGGGCGGTGGGCGACGGCGTGCGAGAACGGCTGGGTGCGCCAGTCCAGCCCGCTCGGGAGCTTGAACAGCGCGTCGAAGCCGGCCGGTTCGGCGTCCTCCGGGGCCTCGACCTCGGCCAGGTCGTCCGTCGGCGCGCCCGAGCCCGGGCAGATCGCGGGGGCGAAGGGGTTCCAGGCGGTCGGCAGCAGTGCGTGCTGCGGAAGCCGGTCCTCGTCCGCCACCAGGGCGATCGGCCGCCGGCACTCCGGGCAGTCGACCCGGAAGATGTCCCAGTTCTCCGCCTCGCCGGGGTCGGTGCCCGGCATGTGGTCGACCGCGAGGTCCTCGCGGTCGGTCATATCGTCGGTCTCGTCGGCGCCCAGCACGCGCTGGTCAGTAGCAGGCATGAGGATCCCCCTAGGATCGGGCCCGGCGTGGTCGTCCAGGGCCACAACCAGCACTTCCCTGCGATCCGGACTCATAACCCTGCGGTCTCGCGCACCGTGATGCACCGGGTGTGTCCTTGGCCACACCGGATGCCACATTCGCCCGGCATGTGCCCGCCCGGCACCTGCGATCCTGCCCCGTGCCACCTCGTGCGCCCCCCGTGCTCCCGACCGGGTAGGTTTGCGCACTGTGGAGGATCTCGACCAACGCATCGTCCAGCTGCTCCTAGAGGACGGCCGGATGAGCTACACGGACCTGGGCAAGGCCACCGGCCTGTCCACCTCGGCGGTGCACCAGCGGGTGCGCCGCCTCGAACAGCGCGGGGTGATCCGCGGCTACACCGCGATCATCGACCCCGACGCCGTCGACCTGGCACTGACGGCGTTCATCTCGGTCAAACCCTTCGACCCGAGCGCCCCGGACGACACCCCGGAACGGCTGGCCGGCCTGCCCGAGATCGAGGCCTGCCACAGCGTCGCCGGCGACGAGAACTACATACTCAAGGTCCGCGTCGGCGCCCCCGGCGACCTGGAGGACCTGCTCGCCCGCATCCGCAGCGCCGCAGGCGTCTCCACCCGCACCACCGTCGTCCTGTCCACCCCCTACGAGGCGCGGCCCCCGAAGCTCTGAAACCGCGGGCCGGTCTCCGCGGAGGAACCGGTGACGTGCAGACTTGGCGACATGACCGAACGCACCTCACGAACCGTCCTGCTGCGCGGCGGCGCCGTCTACAGCCCCGCCGACCCCTTCGCCACCGCGATGCTCGTGGAAGGCGGGCACGTCGCCTGGGTCGGCAGTGACGGCGCCGCCGAGGCGTACGCCGCGACCGCCGACGAGATCGTCGAGCTGGACGGAGCCCTGGTCACCCCCGCCTTCGTGGACGCCCACGTGCACGCCACCGCCACCGGCCTGGCGCTCACCGGCCTCGACCTCACCGGCAGCCCCTCGCTGGCGGCCACCCTGGCCGCCGTCACCGCCTTCGTCGACGCCCGGCCGGAGTCCGGCGGGGTGCTGATCGGCCACGGCTGGGACGAGACCGGCTGGCCCGAGGGCCGCCCGCCCACGCTCGCCGAACTCGACGCCGCCGCCCGCGGCGCAGCGCTCTACCTCTCCCGCACCGACGTGCACTCCGCGCTGGCTACCACCGCGCTGCGCACCCTCACCGAGGGCCTGGCCGAGGCGCCCGGCTTCGACCCCGAGGGCCCGCTCACCAAGGACGCCCACCACGCCGTGCGGCAGACCGCGCTGGCCCGCCTCACCCCCGAGCAGCGCCGCCAGGCCCAGCGCGCGACCCTCGCCCGCGCCGCCGAGCTCGGCATCGGCGCCCTGCACGAGTGCGCCGGCCCGGAGATCTCCTCCGAGGCCGACCTGACCGCCCTGCTGGCCCTGGCCGCCGAAGGAGACGGGCCCGAAGTATTCGGCTACTGGGGCGAGTTGGGCGGGGTGGAGACCGCCCGCAGGCTCGGCGCGGTGGGCGCCGGCGGCGACCTCTTCGTGGACGGCGCGCTCGGCTCGCACACCGCGTGCCTGCACGCCCCGTACGCCGACGCCGAGCACACCGGCACCTCCTACCTGACCGCCGAGCAGGTCGCCGACCACGTCGCCGCCTGCACCGAGGCCGGGCTCCAGGCCGGGTTCCACGCCATCGGCGACGCGGCCGTCGCCGCCGTGATCGAGGGCGTCCGGGCGGCCGGCACCAAGGTCGGAGCCGACCGGGTCAAGGCGCTGCGCCACCGCGTCGAGCACGCCGAGGCGCTCGACGACGCGGCCGTCGCCGCCTTCACCGAGCTCGGCCTGACCGCCTCCGTCCAGCCCGCGTTCGACGCCGCCTGGGGCGGGCCCGAGGGCATGTACGTCCAGCGCCTGGGCGCTGAGCGGGCGGCCGCCCTCAACCCCTTCGCCGCGCTGCTGCGGGCCGGCGTCCCGCTGGCCTTCGGCTCGGACGCCCCGGTCACCCCGCTCGACCCCTGGGGCACCGTCCGCGCCGCCGCCTTCCACCGGACCCTGGACCACCGGATCTCGGTGCGGGCCGCCTTCACCGCCCACACCCGGGGCGGCTGGCGCGCCGTCGGCCGGGACCAGGACGGCGTGCTCGTCCCCGGCGCCGTCGCCAGCTTCGCGATCTGGGCGGCCGGCGAACTGGTCGTCCAGGCCCCCGACTCCCGGGTGGCGGGCTGGTCCACCGACCCGCGCTCCGGCACCCCCGGCCTGCCCGACCTCACCCCGGGCCACCCGCTGCCGACCTGCCTGCGCACCGTGGTCCGCGGCCGCACGGTCTACCGGCGCTGAATCCTGCGGAACGGCGTGCGGGCGCGGCCCGGGTTGATCGCACGACCGACCTGGTACCCGCCGGCTTCACCGTCCCGCGCGAGCTGCTCGCCCCGGAGTTCCGCCTGGAGCCCCTGGGCGAGCGGCACAACGCCTCCGACCACGCCGCCTGGACCGTGGGGGGCTCCGGTGGGCAGCACCGGGTGTGCGGCGGTCCCCACCGGAAGACCCCCGCTCCATCGCCCGCATCCGCGCCACCCCCGGCTGGGCCGGCCGCCGCCGCCCCCCGCCGAGGGCATGCCGCTGGAGCAGAACCTCGGTGACCTGCGCCGGCACGCGGCCGACTTCGAGGCCCGGACCGGCTTCGCCCACACCGTCCTGGAGCCCGACCGGGACGAGGTGATCGGCTGCGTCCACATCTGCCCGGACCGCGAGGACCCGTCCGCGGTCCCGGTCAGCTCCTGGGCCCGGGCCGACCGCGCGCACCCGGACGCCCCGCTGTACCGTGCCGTCTCCGACTGGCTCGCCGGGCACCGGCCGCTGCGCAGGGTCCGCTACGCCCCGCGCTGACCCGGGGCCGGCCGGCCGGGCCCTACCACCCTGACCTCACGGGTCACCGACGTTCCGGGGTACCTTCTTCGCACAGCGTCCGAACAGCAAGCCCCAGGAAGATGGTGCGCCGGTGGCCACTCCCGTCACCAAGGAACGGCCCGAGGCCGTCCCCGAGCCGCCGGAGCCGGCGTCCCGACCCGGCCGCGGAGCCCGCGCACTCGCCAAGGTCCGGGCCGGGCTGCCCCGGACCGGCCTCGCCGCCCTGGCCGGCCTGCTGCTGGCGCTCGCCTTCCCGCCCTACGACCTGTGGCCGCTGTCGCTGCTCGGTGTCGCCGCGCTCTCGCTGCTGACCCGGGGCCGTACCTTCCGCCAGGGCCTGTGGACCGGCTTCGCCTTCGGCCTGCCGTTCTTCCTGATGCTGCTCAGCTGGCTGCGGGTGGTCGGCTGGGACGCCACGATCGGCCTGTCCGTCGTGGAGGCGCTGTTCCTGGCCCTGCTCGGCGGCGCCCTGGCCGTCGCCTCCCGGCTGCCCGGCGCGCCGCTCTGGGCGGCCTGCCTGTGGGTCACCCAGGAGTGGGCCCGGGACCGGCTGCCGCTCGGCGGCTTCCCCTGGGGCCGGCTCGCCTTCGCCAACACCGCGACCCCGTACACCCCGCTGGCCGCGCTCGGCGGTGCCCCGCTGGTGACCTTCGCGGTCGCCCTCTCCGGCACCCTGCTGGCCTGGGCCGCGCTGCGGCTGCGCGGGCCGGGGAAGGCCCCGAGGGCGGCCGCGCTGGCGGCGCTCGGCGCGGTGGCCGCGCTGCTGGCCGGCTACCTCGTCCCGGTGCCCACGGCCGCCGCCGACACCGTCAAGGTCGCCATCGTCCAGGGCAACGTGCCCAACCCGGGGATGGACTTCCTGGGCCGCCCGATGATGGTCCTCAACAACCACGCCGCGGCCACCGAGCGGCTCGCCGCCGACGTCAGGGCCGGCAAGGTCGAGCGCCCCGACATCGTGATCTGGCCGGAGAACTCCTCGGACCTCGACCCGTTCAGCGACCCGCTGGCCCGGCAGCGGATCGACGAGGCGGTCCGGGCGATCGGCGTGCCCACCCTGGTCGGCACCCTGGTGGACGGCCCGGACGCCCAGCACGTCCAGAACGAGGGCATCGTCTGGGACCCGGTCACCGGTCCCGGCGCCTCCTACACCAAGCAGCACCCCGTTCCGTTCGGCGAGTACGTGCCCTTCCGCGACCAGCTGATGAAGGTGATCACCCGCCTCCAGCGGGTCGCCCGGGACTTCTACCCCGGCGACCACAACGGCGTGATGCAGCTCGGCCCGGCCAGGATCGGCGACGTGATCTGCTTCGAGGTCGCGTACGACGAGATCGTCCGCGACACCGTGGACAGCGGCGCCCGGGTCCTGGTCGTCCAGACCAACAACGCCACCTACGCCCGGACCGGCCAGCCCGAGCAGCAGCTGGCGATGAGCCGGCTGCGGGCCGTCGAGCACGGCCGGGCGGTGCTGATCGCCGCCACCAGCGGCATCAGCGCGGTGATCGGCCCGGACGGCGGCGTCCGGCAGCGCACCGAGGAGCTGACGCCGGCCGAGCTGTCGGCCACCGTCCCGCTGCGCGACGGCACCACGGTGGCCGACCGGGTCGGCGCCGCCCCGGAGTGGACGCTGGCCGTCGGAGGCCTGCTGGCCTGCGGCGCTGCCGTGCTGATCGGCCGCCGCAAGAAGGCCGCCGCCGGAACACCCGCCGCGCAGGAATCGTTGGACCAGGTGGTGCCGTAGCCGGCCCGGACCTCCCGTGCGGCGCGCAGAGCACCGCTTGGAGTGGATTCGTACCGTGACCCAGCAAGCTACCCCCACCCGTCCGGCCCCGCGTAGCAGGCTGCGCCGGGTGCTGCCGCTGCTGATGACCGCCTGGCTGGTGCTGGAGATCTGGCTGCTGGTCCAGGTCGGCTCGTGGCTGGGCGGCTTCACCGTCCTGCTGCTGCTCATCGCGGGCGCCCTGATCGGCGGTTCGCTGATCAAGCGGGCCGGGCTGAAGGCGCTGTCGGCGGCGATCGAGCAGAGCAAGAACCCGCAGTCCGAGCAGCCGCAGACCGGAACCAGCATGACGGTGCTGGCCGGCCTGCTGCTGATCGTCCCCGGCTTCCTGTCGGACCTGTTGGCCCTGACCCTGCTCTTCCCGCCCACCCGGGCGCTGTGGCGGGCGCTGGGGCGCCGGGCTGCGGACAAGGCGCTGCGCAGCACCTCCGGCGTCGGCGCGGACGCGTTCGCGGACGCGATGCGGCTCCAGGAGCAGATGCGCATCCACCGCCCGGACGGCAAGGTGATCCAGGGCGAGGTCGTGGACGGGGAGCCCGGCCCGCGCGGCCCGCAGGGCCCGGACACCACCTACCGCCCGCCGATCGCCGGCTGACCGGACCGGCCGCACCCGGGGGCGCCCGCCGCCCCCGGGCGTCCGGCTGCCCGGACGGCCCGCGCGACGGTCCGGAGGACCGGAGGACGGCCCCGGACGAGGGCGGACGGCCCCGGACAACGCGAAAGGGACCCTGGTGGCCAGGGTCCCTTTTCGCGTCCTCCCGCTCGTGGCGGGAGCGAGGTGTCAGGCGCTCTTACGGGTGTCCCGCGGGTGCACCGCGAGGTTCATCCCACCGGAGCGGAGCACGGCCAGCCGTTCGGCCAGCACCTCCTCCAGCTCCTCGCGCGTCCGGCGCTCCATCAGCATGTCCCAATGGGTGCGCGTCGGCTTGATCTTCTTCTCCTCCGGCTCGTCGCCGTCGAGAAGTGCCGCTTCCTGGCCGCAGAAGCGGCATTCCCAGGTCGCGGGGATCTCCGCCTCGACCGAGAAAGGAACCTCGAAACGGTGTCCGTTCTGACATGCGTACTCGACGGTCTGGCGGGGAGCCAGATCGATACCACGGTCGGTCTCGTAGCTAGTGGCCCCGAGTCGCGTGCCGCGGAGAGCTCGCTCGCTCATGAATCGTGCCTCCCGGGCTTATGGCCCACAGGACTAGTGGTCGCTGTTCTTCGTCGTTCGGTCAACGCTCGGCTTCCGACGAAGATTCCCGTCCCGGGACATGCGTCGTCTGTAGTGCCGCCCCTGTTTGTACCCACCTGCGCCCGATTTGTCACATCTGGCCGGTGATATCGCCCCAGGTGTCACCTATTTCACATCTGGTGATCGTGGGGACTTTCCGTGACGAGCGTACCGGGAGGGGATTCGGCGGTGGTCGCCGCCCCCGTCCGAGGAGCGGGGGGAACCGGCCCGGGAGGCGGGTCGGCCCGGCGGTCAGGAGATCGGCCGTGAACGGATCATCGGCTCGCCCTTGGCCAGGTCGACCGGGTGGCCCGGCGCGGCCGGCTCGGCTGCGGGGACCACGGGCGGGTGCTCCGGGCGGGGCGGCGCGGCGGCCGCCTCCGTCCGGCTGTCCCGGTGCGGCAGCAGGGCGATCACCGCGTCCCGCAGCGGCGCGGGGGCCTCGTCGTCCAGCGGGTCGACGGTGGCGGGCACCTGGAGCCGGACCGGGAGGCCGTTGCCGATCCGGGCGTAGCCGCGGCCGACCGGGGCGTGGGCGGCGGGTGCGATGTCCAGCGGCGCGCCGAGCGCGTCGCGCCCCTCGTCGGGGCCGACCGGGCCGAGCACCACGCGGGCCCGGGTGGTCGCGCGGACACTGGGGGTGATCCGGTCCCGGGCTGCGAGGTCGTCGGCGACCACCACGGTGACCCGGGCCGCCCGGCCGTGCCGCAGCGGCAGCTCCAGCAGGTCCTGCGGGTCGGGGCGGCCCTCGGCCTGGGCGAGCTCGCTCAGCTCGGTCGGGTGGTCCAGCAGCAGCCACAGCGGCCGGGTGACGTCCTCGGGCGGGGCGCCGCCGGCGTGCCGGGCGGCGTTGAGCGCGGCGAGCCGCCGCTCGGTCTCGCCGACGGCCCAGTCCAGGGCGGCCAGCGCGCCGTGCAGGCTGGTCTCGACGGTGTGCACGCCGGGCCGGTTCACCAGGCAGGCGTGCTCGCCGGTGCCCGCCCCGTCGACCACCACCAGGTCGCCGTACGGGAGGGCCTGGAGGGCGATCGAGCGCAGCAGGCTGGAGGTGCCGTAGCCGGTGGCACCGAGCACCAGCAGGTGCGGCTCGGCGGAGCGCGGGCCGGTGCGCCAGACCACGGGCGGCTGCTGGACGGTCGTGCCGCCCCGGGTGACGGGGATGGTCCGGGCGGTGCCGTCCTCGTCGGTGAAGCCCAGCACGATCTCGCCGGGTGCGGCCACGAAGCGCTGGGCCGCCACGTCGGTGGGCAGCGGGGCGAGGGCGGTGACCCGCAGCCGGTTGGACTCCTCGTCCCAGTCGAAGCGGTATTCGCGGGCCCGGCCGGCCTTGCCCTGGACCACCTGCTCGATCCTGGCCCGGGCGGTCGGCTCGGTGTCGGTGAAGTACGCGGGGTAGGTCATCTCCAGCCGGGCGAGCCGGCCCTCGCCGTCGAACTCCCAGCCGCCGAAGGCGCTCTTGTAGCTGCCCTCGAAGTGGTACAGCGGATTGGCGTCCTCGGGGCCGCACAGGTACGGGGTGAGCGCCGAGTAGAGGGCGGCGAGCTTGACGTCGGCGACGTCCGGCGCGGGCGGGGCGGGTGCCGCCCGCGGGGTCCGGCCGGCCCAGGCGGCGCTGGCCATCAGGGCGATCAGCGCGAACAGCAGGCCGTGTGGCAGCAGGTAGACGCCGATCGCCATGGCGGCCGTCAGGAACAGCGTCGGTCCGCGGCGCTCCTTCGGGGTGTCCTGCCAGCGGGACCTGGCCCAGTCGGCGTGGTGGCGCAGGCCGCGGGCGATGACGGACAGCGGGGCGAACATGTCGGAGGCGTGGTCCCCGGCGGTCCGGGCGATCGCGCGGCCCTTGCTGAGGTGGCGGTGGAGCGGCATTCCTTGACTCCCCGGGCGGTGGGACGGGTGGGGTGGCGCAGGTGGGGAACGACGGGGCCCGGGGGCGGTGGGATCCGCGCCCGGGCCGGTACGGGGGAGAGTGGGGGCGGCTAGAACTTGATGCCGCTGAGCAGGCTGGCGAGGCTCGCGCCGCCCGCGGTGATGCTCGGTGCGATCGAGGAGCCGGCGATGTAGAAGCCGAAGAGGGCGCAGACGATGGCGTGGGAGACCTTTAGTCCGTCCCGGCGGAAGAAGAGAAAGGCGATGGTGCCGAACAGGACGATGCCGGAAATCGAGAGGATCACGTTCCGCTCCTCAGGAAGGGGGACAAGCAGGGGTGTTACAGAAAGTGCACCAATCGTGACAAAAAGTAATAGATGATGGAACGGCGCAAATGGGTGGTTCTGCCCGCCAATACCGCTCCGATGGCGGGGTGGCGGTATGCGGACCGGCCGGGATGCCGGCCGGGCCTCGCGGGGATTCGGTGTGCCGAGGCATTCCCGGACGGCGGGCGGGAAGTTTCCGGGGGGTCCGGGAAGTTCGCTCGAATGGCTGCGCAACGCGCGCGGCCGCGTGTCGTGGCGGGCGCGGGCCGTCATCCGGATTCCGGACGCCCGCTGGCCCGTTCCGGCACCGGCCGCTACCGTGCCCTGGGCGCAGCCCCAGACCGCCCGACGACCCGACCGGAAAGGCCGCCCGCCATGACCGACGCCGCCAGCCAGCAGCCCGCCGACGCCCCCGGCGCCGATGTCCCCGACGCCGACGTGATCGCGCTCGCCGGGAAGCTCTTCGACGCCGCCCGGGCCGGGGAGACCGACACCCTGTCCGGCTACCTGGCCGCGGGCGCCCCCGCCGACCTCACCAACGACCGCGGCGACACCCTGGTCATGCTCGCCGCGTACCACGGCCACGCCGCCACCGTCGCGGAGCTGCTCCGGCACGGCGCCGACCCGAACCGCGCCAACGACCGCGGCCAGACCCCGCTCGCCGGCGCCGTCTTCAAGGGCGCGACGGACGTGCTCGACGTCCTGCTGGCCGGCGGCGCGGACCCGCGGGCCGGCACCCCGAGCGCCGTGGACACCGCCCGGATGTTCGGCAAGGACGACCTGGTCGCCCGGTTCGAGGTCCGCTGAGCGTTGGCCGTACGCTCTTCCACCATGAGCACCAGCACCGCCCAGGCCACCGGCACCGTCGAGTTCCGCATCACCGGCTACGCGCACCCCGACGCCCAGGCCCTGTCGGCTGAGGTGCAGCAGGAGTACGTGCGCCGCTACGGCGACCCGGACGAGACCGTCATGCGCCCCGAGGACTTCGAGGCGCCGGCCGGCCTGTTCCTGATCGCCTACCTGGACGGCCGCCCCGTCGCCTGCGGCGGCTGGCGGGCCAAGCAGGCCGGCGAGGACGGACTGCGCGACGGCGACGCCGAGGTCAAGCGGATGTTCGTGGTCCCGGCGGCCCGCGGCCGCGGCCTGGCCCGCGCGGTGCTGGGCCGCCTGGAGCGGACCGCGGCGCAGGCCGGGCGGACCCGCTTCATCCTGGAGACCGGCACCGAGCAGCCCGAGGCCGTCGCGCTGTACGAGTCCGAGGGCTACGCCGCGATCCGCAAGTTCGGCATCTACAAGGACCACCCGCAGAGCATCTGCCTCGGCAAGGAGCTCGCTCCGGCGGTCTGAGCGGCGGCCGCGCCGGGTAGCCTCCCGTCGGCCCGAGGGGCCGGCGGACCCGAGGAGGGGGACGGATGAGCCGCGGAACGCCCGGAGTCGACCGGCTGCCCGGCCTGGCCGCGCCCGGCGGCGAGCTGGACCGGCTGGTCGGGGCCGGCGCGCGGACCGTCGGAGCGGGTGCCGTCTGGGCCGTCGGCGACGCCGGCGGCACCCTCGGCGGTGGCAGCCACGGCGTACTCGGGCAGGGGCCGTACGCGCGGCTGCGGCCCGGGCCGGACACCCTGTACGACCTCGCCAGCCTCACCAAGGTCGTCGCGCTCTGGCCCTGCGCCGGGGTGCTGCGGCAGTCCGGGCGGCTCCCGCTGGACGAGCCGCTCGGCCACTGGTGGGCGCCGTCCGCCGGGCACCCCGCAGGCGAGGTGACGGCTCGTCAACTCCTCGTCCACACCGCGGGAATGCTCCCGTACACCCGCTTCGAGCAGCTCTACGGGCGCGAGCCCTCGGCGATCCGGGCCGGGGTGATCGCCGCGCCGCTGCACCGGCCGCCGGGCACGGCCGTCGAGTACACCGACCGCGCCGCCGTGCTGCTCACCCACCTCGTCGAGGACCTCGGCGGCGCCCCGCTGGACGAGCTCGCCGCGCGCTGGGCCTGGAAGCCGCTCGGGATGGCCGACACCCGCTACGGCCCGCTCGGCGCCGCGCTGACCGCCCGTACCGCGCCCACCGAGTACGAGGAGGCGGCCGGCGCCCACCTGTGCGGCGTCGTCCACGACCCCTCGGCCCGGCTGCTCGGCGGGGTCTCCGGCAACGCCGGCGCCTTCTCCACCGCCCGGGACCTCGCCCGCTTCCTCACCGCGCTGCTCGCCCCGCCGCCCGGACTGCCCTGGGGCGGGGCGTGGATCGAGGAGTCGCTGCGCGAGCAGACCGGCGGCCTCGCCCCCGCCCGCGGCCTGTCCTGGCTGCACGCCCCCGGCACCGACCCGGCCGAGGGCACCTTCGTCCACTACGGCTTCACCGGCACCGGCTTCTGGGTGTCCCGGCGGCTCGGCCGCTGGGCCCTGCTGCTCACCAACAAGGTCCACTACGACCGGGGGATCCAGGAGCTCACCGACCTGCGCAACGCCTTCCGGCGGGCCGTGTTCGGTTAGGGAGCGTCCGGCGGCACTCATTCGGGTGGAATCGGCGCGAACCGCCGTTTGGCGGCCGGGGATCGCGGCAGATTTGTCCCCGAGGGCGGCAGTCGGCGGAGGAGGCGCGATGACGGACACCTGGGCACTCTCGGAGGACGAGTGGCTCGCCGGAATGGTGCGCGCCTACGTCGGGTGCAGCGTGCTGCTCACCGACGAGGCGGGCAAGGTCCTGCTGCTGAAGGCGAGTTACCGCGACCAGTGGCAGTTCCCCGGCGGCGGGATGGATCCGGGGGAGGGGCCCGCCGAGTGCGCGGCCCGCGAACTCCACGAGGAGACGGGGCTGTTGGCCGGGCCGCTGCGCCTGCTCGTGGTCGAGTGGCGCGACGCGATCCCCGACCAGGGTGAACACGCCCACCCCGCGGTGCAGTTCATGTTCGACGGCGGGACGGTCCCGGCCGGCGCGGTGGTCCGGGCCCAGGCCGAGGAGATCGCCGACCACGGCTACTTCACCCCGGCCCAGGCGGCCGTCCTGCTGCAGCCCGGTGCGGCGCGCCGGCTCACCGGGGCCCTGGAGGCCCGGCGGACGGGCGCCGCCGCCCTGCTGCACTCGGACGGGTACGTGGGGTGACGGCCGCTCAGAGGAGCGTGCTCCAGTAGTACCAGAACCGGTTGAGGATCAGCAGCGCGATCACCGCCGCCCACAGCACCGGCAGCGCCCAGTGGTAGCGGGCCGCCTCCCGGGCGGCAACCTCCAGCCGCGGGCCCACCGGGATCACGCCCGAGCGCAGGTTGTGCAGCGTGGTGTACCAGAACAGCACCACCACCGTGGCCCACACCACCATGCAGTACGGGCAGAGCGCGCCGATGTCGTACAGCGCCTGGTAGATCAGCCAGTGCGCGAACACCACGCCCACCGCGGTGCCCGCGTTCAGACCCAGCCAGAACCAGCGCCGGTAGGCGGCACCGGCGAGCAGCCCCGCGCCGATCGCCGTCAGCGCGCCGAAGGCGGCCAGCCCGAGCAGCGGGTTGGGGAAGCCGAAGACCTCCGCCTGCTCGGTGCGCATCACCGAACCGCAGCTGATGATCGGGTTGATGTTGCAGTTGGGGACGTAGGAGGGGTTCTCCAGGAGGCGGAGCTTGTCGAAGGTCAGGACGGCCGAGGCGGCCAGCCCGACCAGCCCGCCGAGGAACAGCACGAGGGCGTAGGCTCGGCCGGAGCCGACCGGGGCCCGGCCGGCGTCGTCGGGGGCGGGGCGGGGCGGGTGCACGGTGGTAGCGGCGGTCATGGCAGCACACTCCGGTGACTGGCTGGGAGGAGCCGGCCCGGCCGGGAGTTCGGCCGGGCCGGGTGGTGCCGTACGTGCGGTGGTGCGGTGGTGCGGTGGTGCGGTGGGTGGTGCGGCGACAGGGCCTACTGGAGGCCGGCGGCCTGCTTCACCTGCGCGGTGAACTGGTCGGGCGAGACCACGGCGTTGCCGGCGAACAGGGTGATCTGCTTGCCGTCGACCTTGACGGTCGGGGTGCCGGTCACCCCGCTGTCGTTGAACGCGTCGGAGACCTTGGCCGCCCACGGGGCGTACGTCTTGTCGGTGACGGCCTTCACGAAGGCGTCCGTCTTCAGACCGGGCACCTGGCCGGCCAGGTCCAGGAGGTGGTTGACGTCGCCGAAGCCGTCCTCGCGCTCGTCCGGCTGGTTGGCGTACAGCACGTCGTGGAACGCCTTGAACTGGTCCACGCCCTCGTTCAGCGCGGCGCCGATGGCGGCCAGCGCGGTGCGCGAGCCCTTGCCGCCCAGGTTCTTGTCCAGGAAGGCCGCCAGGTGGAACTCCACCTTGATCTGGCCGTCCTCGGTGAGCTTCTTGACGGTCTCGCCGTTCGCCGCCTCGAAGTGCTTGCAGACCGGGCAGCGGAAGTCCTCGTAGATCGCCATGGTGTGCGGCGCGTCGGCCTTGCCGTACGTGATCACGGTGCCGTCCGGGCCGGAGGTGTTCGCCGGCACGACCAGCGCCGCCGCGGCGGACGACTTGTCGTTCTTGTCCGAGGCCGAGGAGATCGCGAAGGCGACACCGCCGACGAGGGCCAGGACGGCGACCGCGGAGACCGTCACGACGATCCGCTGACGGCGCTTGGCGGCCTGCTGCTCGACGCGCTTCGCCTCCTGCATCCGCTCACGGGCGGTGATGCGCTTCTTGTTCTTGTCCTGCGACATGGGGGAGTCAACTCCTGTACGCGGCGCGCGGGTGCGCGCGGGTGGCCGCACACGGTGCGGCGGGGTCGGTGAACGCGGGAGTCGTGCGCACTGCCTGCGGGCGTACCGGGGCCGTCCGGCCGGGTACGGGCGTCGATCGGCCGGGACCGGTGGTCAGGTGGGACCGGAGGTCGGCTCGGCTCGGCTCGGTGATCGGGTACGGCCGGTGGTCAGGCCGGACCGGTGATCAGCAGGCAGGCGCGAAGGCGGGCGGGCCGCGCCGGGGCGCCGGGCTCAGCACCACGTCCTCGCGGCGCGGCCGGGCACGGTCCGACACCGGCAGCGGCACCCGCAGCACCGGACGCACCGGAGCCGGGAGCAGCAGGACGACCAGGGCGCGCAGCGGAGCGGCCAGCGAGGCGCGCAGGGCGCGCAGTGCCCTCGCCAGGCCGGACAGGGCGGCATCGCCCATCCGCAGCCAGGCCGAGGCCGCCAGGGCGATCACCAGGTGCACCAGCAGGAGCAGCAGCTGGGTCGCGGCGGGGGCCAACTGCCCGGCGTGGCCCAGCGGGCCGGCCAGCAGTGAACCGTCCACCGAACCGCCGCCGCACACCAGCAGGTTCACCCCGCGGGCGGGCACCTGGCCGGTCAGCACCGGCGAACAGCCGGCCTGACCCAGGTTGAAGGTCGTGTTGAGCAGCAGCTCGACCGGCACCATCACGCCGGAGATGTGCAGCAGCCGCCGCTCCCCGCCGGCCAGCACGGCCGCGACCAGGAAGACGACGGCGCCGGCCGAGGCCACCAACGACAGCGGCAGCGGGCGGCCCGTGATGACCACCTGGCCCAACGCGGCCATGGGCACGGCGAGCGCGGTGAACACCGCGGCCCGCAGGGCCCTGGTCGTGTGGGAGGAGGTCGTCACGCTCCGGAGTATGTCATGGCGTTCGGGTCCGGGACGAGGGCCCGTAGGTCCCTGTTCCGGCTGACGTGCGCTCAGTAGCCTGCGAGGTCGCTCGCCGGCGTGTCCGTCGGGGTCGTCCGCCCGGTCGACAGCGGCCGTCCGCGGATTAGCCTGGAAGGCGTTCCCGCTGACCACGGACCGCTGACCACGGACCGCTGACCCGACGAGGGGGCGAGCGCACATGGCGAAACCCGAGACCACGGTGGGACAGGTGCTGCTGGCCCGCATCGAGGCCCAGGCGGTGGTGCTGGCCGGCCTGGACGACGCCGTCCGGGCCGACGAACCGGACGCCGTGCACCGGATGCGGGTGGCCTGCCGGCGACTGCGCAGCGCCCTGCGGACCTTCCGGCGGCTGTTCGCCCCCGGCGCCACCGACGAGCTGGCCGCCGAGCTGCGCTGGCTCGCCGCCGCCCTCGGCGGGGCC
>NZ_JBEZUT010000174.1:0-18462 GCF_040636595.1 Kitasatospora sp. NPDC036755 | reverse complement strand
CCACCGGTGCGGTCCTGTTCCAAGGCGATACGGGTTACTACGCCGGGAAGGTCGCCGAGAAGATCGCGCCCGACCGGCGGGCCCGGTCAGCGCGGCCGGTGGGCGATCGCGGCGAAGACCGTCACCGCCAGGTGGAACGTCCCGTGCCCGGCGGCCGTGTCGAGGTCGGCGTGGAGCCGGTCGCGCTGCTCCGCGGTGATCAGGCCCTGCCCGAGGGCCGCCGCACCGATGCCGCGGACGATCGGGCGGCTGATCGCGTGGGAGTCGTGCAGGAGGACGTCGGCGTCGAGGTGGTCGACGGTCAGCCCGGCCCCGACCAGCCAGCCCGCGAGGTTGCGTCCGGCGTCCGGGGTCGCGGCGGTGGCCCGGACGACGGCGGCCAGCGCGGGCCGGACCTCCGGGGCGACTGGGTGGAGCACGAAGGTGGACCAGTCGGTGTCCAGCAGCGCGACCCGACCGCCCGGGCGCAGGACCCGGGCCATCTCGGCGACGGCCCCCGCCGGATCGGTGAGGTGCTGGAGGACGCGCTCGCACCACACCACGTCCGACTCGCCGTCGGGCAGCGGCAGGGCGAGGGCGTCGCCGTCCAGGAAGCGGGCCGGGCTGCCGGCCTCGGTGGCGCGGCGTCGGGCGACGGCCCGCAGCCCGGGGTGGGGTTCGATGCCGACGGCGGCGCCCCAGGTGCCGACCGCCGTCGCGAGCACCTGGGTCTCCGAACCGGTGCCCGCGCCGACGTCCAGTGCCTGCTCCCCGGGGCGCGCGCCGAGCCGGGTGTGCGCCCATGCGCGCAGCCGCCGTACTCCGGGGACGGCGGCCTGGGCGTCCAGCGCGGTGACCAGCCGGTCGGTGACGGCCGGGTCGGCGTTGGCGGAGTGGAAGGCCGAGGTGGGGCGCGGGTCGGTCACGGTCGTCACTGTAGGTCGATGTGACGGGCCATCAGCCGTCGCCCCGCCGGGCCCGCCGTCAGCGGCTCAGGCCTGGTGCCACCACTGGTCCTGGAAGCCGTTGTCGCAGGTGAACTGGACGGCCTGGGAGTCGTTGTCGAAGCCCCGGACGACGAGGCACTTCCCGCTGTTGTGATTGGCCAGCATGAAGTGGAAGTTGCCGTTCGGGTCGAAGCGGACCTGCCAGTGCTGGTCCTGCCAGTTCGTGCCCACCTTGTAGTCGCAGGGGGCCTGGACGGCGACGGCGTCGTTGAGTCCGCCGCGTACGGCGAGGCACAGGCCGCTGTTGGCGTTCACCAGGTGGAGGTCGTCCGTGTTCGGTCCCAGGAAGGTCCAGTGCTGGTCGGCCCAGTAGGTCCCCACGGTGTAGTCGCAGCCGAACTGCACGGCGTTGCTCTCGCTGAACCCCCGGGCGACCAGACACCGTCCGCTGTGGTCGTTCTGCACCAGCGGTGTCGACCCCAGGAAGGCGTTCCCGGTCGCCTCGTGGGCGGATGCCGCCCCTCCCATCGGCAGGGCCACCAGGGCCGCCGCACCGAGAAACACGCCGAACTTCCTCGACTTCAAGGTGATCGTCCTCCCACGTCGGAAACGGGCCCGGCCAGGATCGCGGGGGAGGGGCGGTGGTGTCATCGCCGGAACGCGCCAGGATCCGGGGCCGGTGAGGGGTGGGCGTCGAGTGGCGCGGGGGGAGTCCGACCGGGGGCGTCGGGCGGGGCTCGGGGCGCGGGCCCGCCGGCCCGAGTGGCGCGAGTGCTCCGATGGCAGCACCAGGACGCCTGGGACCGTACGTTGACGCCGGTCGATGGCCGGTGTGCGCCGTCGGTCGGCGCCGTCGGTCGGCGCTGTCGGTCGGCGCCGTCGGTCGGCGCCGTCGGCCGGACCCGTGCGGTCGACCGACCCGGCGCCCGTCGCGCCGCGTGGGAGGAGCGGGACGTCGGCCCGGCCGGCTTCCCGCTCCTCGGATGTGGATCGGCGTAGGGCGCCGACTACACGCCGACCGCCGTGCCGGCGTGGGCGGACGCCGCCTGGTACTGGTCGTCGCCCTCGAACCGGGCTTCGCAGCCGGTGGTGAGGGTGCTGGCGACGATGACCGGGTCGAGGATCTTGGAGCCGGAGTTCAGCTTGGCGATCCCGCTCTGGTCGGTGGTCGCGGAGCCGACGCGCTGGCCGCTCGCGGTGCTGTAGAAGGTGATCTGCCGTCCCACGATCGGCTTGCCGTCCGCGTCGGTCAGCGTGGCCTCGAAGTCGCCGCTGATCGGTGCGTGGGCGACCACGTGGCCGCTGACCGTGCGTGCCGTGAGCCGGACGGGCTTCTTCTCGGAAGTCATCACGTAACCTCCCGTGTGCTCTGGGCTACTACCTCCACCGTAGGCACGTCGGTGAGGGCCCGCACCCGGGCCGTATCGCCGCAGGCCAGGGCATCAGCGGGCCCGCTCCGCACGGGTCGGTTCCGCCCCGGGCGGGGGTGCGGGGAGCGGGCGCGACCCGGTGGCCTCCGGCGCGAGGAGCGGGCGCGACCCGGTGGCGTCCGGTGCGGGGATCGGGGAGACTCGCGCGCATGGTTTCGGTGTTGCAGAACGTGGCGATCGACTGTGCGGACGCCTATGAGCTGGCGCGGTTCTGGAGTGGTGTGACCGGTCGGCCGTTGGACCCCGACTGTCGGCCGGGGGACCGGGAGACCCAGGTGCTGCCGGCGGAGGGGCCGGTGCTGTACTTCAACCAGGTGCCCGAGGCGAAGACGGTCAAGAACCGGGTCCACCTCTGCCTGCGGCCCGAGACCTCGCGTGACCGGGAGGTGGAGCGGCTGCTCGGCCTCGGCGCCACCCTCGTCGGCGACCACCGCAACCCCGACGGCACGGGGTGGGCCGTGCTCGCCGACCCCGAGGGCAACGAGTTCTGCGTGCTGCGCAGCGACTCCGACCGGGCCGTCACGAACTCCTGACGCCCGTGCGCCGTCCCGGCCGAGCAGTCCCTCGCGCGGGGGAGTGGGAAGTCGGCCGGGCCGACTTCCCACTCCGGGGGCGACGGGGGCGGGCGCTACCGGGCTATCGGGAGAGCAGGACCACTCCCGCGGCCGCCGCCGCGGCCAGGACGACGAGGGCCAGGACCGCGCAGCCGAGGTTGGCCTCCACGGACTTGCGGGTGGCGGCGAGGGCCGGTGTGAAGTCGGCCGGGTCGTCGGGCGCGTAGTGGATCACGACCTCCTGGCCGTACGCGGCGGTGGTGCCGGGCAGGCCGGAGGGCTCGTAGCCGGTGACGGCCGTCCCCTCGTGGGTGGTGAAGGAGTAGACGGGTGTCCGGCTGGTGCGGAGGTCGCCGTCCGCGTCGGTCTCGACGGTCCTGAGGACGGCGATGACGCGGCCCGGCGCGGATGCCATGGCGGCCAGCTCGTCGAGACGCTTCCTCATGCGCCGCCTCTCCCCGGGCAGGTGGAGGGCGGTGAGGACGGTGAGCGGACCGCAGACCGCGACCAGGGCCCACGGCCAGCCCCAGTCGATCGAGGCGACGACCACCAGCCCGACGTAGATCAGCAGCACCGCGGAGTTCGGCCAGCCGAGCCCGCGCCCGCCGTCCTGGAGGCCGGAGGTGAACCGGTAGGCGTGCGGCCGCCCCGGCGGGTAGCGGACTCCGACCTCCCGGCCGACCCAGGCCGTGGTGATCCGGTCGCCGGTCCCGGTGTCGTTCGTGACGACGAACTCCTCGCCGGTGGAGGGATCCCGGAAGCGGACGACCACCGCGATCCCGTCCTTCTGCGAGCTCCCGTTCCGCGGCTCCCGCACCCGTTCGATCCGCCCCGTCACCCGTACCGTCCGCTGCGCCCGGGTCAGGCCGGCCAGCGACCGCCCGTACCCGACCAGCGCGACGAGGCCGAACACCCCGCACCACAGCGCCAGAACTCCGTGCCAGTCCATGTGGGTCCCGTTCCTGTCCGTGGTTCAGTGTGCCGAGGTGCGCCGCAGCACCCGGCCCTGCCCGTCCGCCTCCAGCACGGCGGCGCCCCCGGGCCCGGTCACGCTGACCGTGATGGTGACGGGGCCGTCGGTGCGGAGGACCGTGATGCTCCAGGCCTGCGGGGCGTGGACGCCGAGGGTGGTCCTGGCCTCCTCGACCAGGGCGGGGAACCGCTCGTAGGGCAGCGACTTCGGATCGAACTCGCGGGCCTTCGTACCGGCCGAGGAGAACGTCACCGCCAGCAGGTTGTCCGTCACCTGGAGGGTGGTCACCGGGCCGTACTCGCCGTTCCGGGTCACGGAGTCGATCGACCGGCCCAACTCGCCGTCGTCGAGGAAGGACTGGCCCGTGCCGAGCACGACGGTGCCGGACCCGCCGGTCACCACCTCGGTCGACCAGGAGGAGGCCGAGGGGGCAGAGGAGACCGAGGGGGCCGCCGACGAGGACGGCGGGTCGGCGGGCCGCTGCTCGAACAGGTCCGCGCGGAACAGGAACACGACGGCCGCGGCGGCGAGCAGCAGGCCGAGGAGCCCGAGGAAGCCGATGGCACGGCTCTCGGGAGGCTCGCTCAGCCTGGTCGCCTCGGGCGCGGAGTCGAGTCGGGCCCCGGCCGCCCGCTCCTCCCACTCCGGGGTCGGCCGCTTCACGATCCGCACGTCCGTCGGCCGGTCCGGCGGGTAGCGGACCACCAGGACGGTGCGCGGCACGTAGTCGGGGAGGTCGGCGACGTTGACGTCCTGGGTGACCTCCACCCGGAACGCGGGCCCGTCGTCCGGTACGACGGTGAGGTCGAACCGCACCGCCCGGTCGGTCACCTCACCCCCGGGGACGGTCCGGTCCTCGACCACCGCCAGTGCCGTCCGCGGGACGACGGCCGCCTCCCTCGCCCGCCGCGGCCGGCCGGCGAGGAGGAACAGCAGACCGTAGCCGATCGGCACGCCCAGGCCGCCGAGGAGCAGCGGCACCTTCTCCAGGACGACGCCGACGACCATCCCGGCGAGCGATCCTCCGATGACGCCGCCCGTGAGGAGACTGCGGGCGAGGGCGATCGGCGTGTTGCGTGTGGGCGGCACGCCGGAGGTGATCGTCATACCGGTGATTGTGCCGGGCGGAGGGGCCGACCGACAGACCTTTGCGGTCGGGCCGATCCCTTCCGAAGTCCCCGTGCCGATCACCGCGGTTGACGGACCCGTCGGAGGACCACGGCCGGCTCCCGGTTTCGCGCGGCCGTCCGTTCGTCTTCCGGCTCGGCCTCCAACTCCTTTGCAACCATGTGCAATCGACTCGGGGGAGGCGGCGGTGCGCGGCTACGCTTCTCGGCACGAACCGTGCGGGAAGTGTCCGGTTCAGCCGAATCCAGGCAGGTGAACCATGCCCTCAGTCATGCCGTCCAGCAGCGCGCGAGCGGCCCGGAAGGAAGTCGCCGACCGGCTGCGGGAGTTGTGCCGCGACGCCGGGTTCAACGGGCGGGAGCTGGCGCTCCGGGCCGGCTGGCACCCGTCCAAGTCATCCCGCATCATCAACGCGCTGACCTCGCCCTCCGACGAGGACATCCGCACCTGGTGCCGGCTGTGCGGGGCGGAGGAGCAGTCGGTCGACCTCATCGCCGCGACGCGGTCCGCCGCGTCGATGTACGTGGAGTGGCGGCGGCTCCAGCGCACGGGGCTCACCCGGCTGCAGAACTCGTACGTGCCGCTGTTCGAGCGCACCCGGGTGTTCCGGGTGTACAGCTCCTCCCTCGTCCCCGGACTCCTGCAAAGCCGGGGCTACGCAACGGCGTTGCTCTCCGCGATCACCCGTTTCCACGGCACTCCCGACGACGTCGCCGACGCGGTCGACGCCCGGCTCGCGCGCTCGCGGATCGTCCGGGAGGGCGGGCGGCGGTTCGCCCTGTTGATGGAGGAGTCGGTCCTGCGCCACCGGATCGGGGACGCCGGGGTCATGCGCAGGCAACTGGAGGACCTGCTGGCCGCGACCGCGCTGCCCGCCGTCTCGCTGGGGATCGTCCCGGCGGGCGCGGAGCGGGAGGTGTGGCCGCTGGAGACCTTCAGCGTCTACGACGGCGAGCAGGTGGAGGTGGAGACCCTCACGGCCAGCCTGACCGTCACCCGGCCCCGCGAGATCGCCCACTACCTGGACGCCTTCGAGAAGTTGTCCGGTGCGGCCGTGTACGGGGACCGGGCCCGGGCGTTGATCGGATCGGCGCTCGCCGCGCTCGGGTGACGCCGCGGATACCACGGTCCGGTGATCGGCAAGGGAGGACGACCGAGAACCACCTATCCGAGGGAATCTGACGGGCCATCAGTTAGCGCCCGGTCGCTCCGGACCATGATGCGGTCAGTATCCGTTACGGAAAAGGTGGTTCGCATGGCCAGTATCAGTGGGCAGCCGATCCCGGCGATCACCGAGGCGACCCTCACGGAGATCGCCGACAGCGGCCTCCGGGGCCCGGGCAACACCGTCAACCAGGCCGTCGTCGACCTCGGCAACGCCCTGGTGGCGGCCGTCCAGGGAGACGAGAGCGTCCAGCTCCCGCCGGAGCTGGCCGAGCTGGTGGCCCAGGTGCGGCGGATCGCCGAGGTCGAGGTCACCGGGATCCCCGTCGAGGAGGACCTCAGGCTGTCGGCGTTCACCATCAAGCTGCACGGCGACGAGCGGCGCCCGGTCGTGATCCTGCCCGCGGGGTGGAACCCGCTCGGCTGGCTGCCCTTCGTCTACGCCTACTTCAAGCTGGCGCTGCGCGGCTACCACGTGCTGACCTACACCCCGCGCGGCCTCGGCTTCCCGGGCTGGATCTCCACCTCCGAGGGGCACATCGACGTCGGTGGCCCCAAGGACTGGGCCGACGGCTCGAAGGTCATCGACTACGCGGAGGAGCACTTCGGTCCGAGCAAGGTCGGCTTCCTCGGCATGTCCTACGGCTCCGGGATCAGCCAGCTGGTCGCCGCGCACGACGAGGGCCGACGGGTCAAGGCCGTGGTCGCGCTGAGCACCTGGGGCAACCTGGCCACCAGCCTCTACGCCAACGACACCCGGCACGTGGAGGCCGTCAGGCTGCTGATCGGCTTCACCGGCGGGGAACGGGACGACAAGTTCGACGAGGAGGCCCGGGACATCCTCGACAAGTTCGAGGACGACCGCGACCTCGACGACGTGGTCGCCTGGGGCACCGAGCGCTCGCCGGAGACCTACCTGGACAGGACCAACGAGCGCGGCATCCCGACCTACATCTCCAACACCTGGCACGAGACCCTCTTCCCCGTCGCCCCGGTGGTCGACCTCTACAACCGGCTGACCGTGCCGAAGCAGTTGAACCTGTGGATCGGCGACCACGGCGCGCCCGAGGGCGCCGGGCTGTCCGGCCTGCTGACCCACCTGCCGTTCCCCGGCCTGGCGGAACCCCTCCGGGAGGCCTACGACTTCCTGGACCACCACCTGCTGGGCGCCGACAACGAGGCGCCGAACCGCAAGCGGGTGACCAACCAGGTCATGTTCACCTACAAGACCAAGCCGGTGCTGGGCGGCGGGCAGCGGATCACCGAGCCCGCCCGCCGGGAGGGCCACGACTCGTGGGCGGAGGTCACCACCGGGACGGAGGCCTGGTACCTCACCGGCGTCAACGGCGACGGCGACGGCGCGCTGGCCGACAAGCAGAACGACGGCTGGTCGCGGAGCTTCACCGCCGGCCCGGAGACCAAGGCCACCGCCGTGGACGAGGTCATCAAGACCGGCCAGAAGGAGTGGACGGGCAACCCCCGGAAGTACGTCCTGGGCGAGTTCGAGCGGGAGAACCTGCTGGTCTGGTCGACCGACCGGCTGACCGGCGGCGACGGGGTGGCCCGTCGCGTCCGGGGCGCCGCGACGGTCCGGCTGACCGTGCGCAGCACCGTGGACGCCGCCACCCTGGTGGCCTACCTGTTCGACGTCGACCCGGACGGCAACGCCCGGATCATCACCCACGAGCCGTACACCGTGCTCGGCCTGACCCCCGGTGAGGAGGTCACGGTCGACTGGCAGCTCCAGCCCGTCGCGTACGACGTGCCGGACGGCCACCGGGTGGCGCTGGTCGTCAACAGCCGCGACCAGCTCTACGCCTTCACGGGCGAGGAGGGCAGCACCACCACCATCGGCTCGCCGAACGGGCACGAGTCCCGGCTGGAGCTGCCCCTGGGCTGATCCGGACGGTGCACCGGGCCCGGCCCGTCGCCCTCGGGACGGCGGGCCGGGCGGCGCCGTCAGGCCGTGGTCCTGGTCGTGGAGCCGCGCAGCAGGACCGCGATGAGGACGGAGAGCAGCGCGCCGACCGCCGCCAGGCCCCACAGCACGGAGTGGAAGGCGGAGTCGTAGGCGTGCGCGAGGAAGTCCGTGAACGCGCGGTGGTCGGTGGCGCCGGAGAGTTCGGCGGCGCCCGTGAGGTCCCCGCCGGCCGCCCGGTCGGCGACCTCGCCGGCCCGGGAGGCGCCCGGCTGCGCGCCGATGCCGTCGGCGACCCGGGTGCCGAGCGCGGTGGCCAACGCGGAGCCGTACACCGCGACGGCGACGGCCTCACTGCCCAGGCGCAGGGTGTTGAGGAAGCCCGCCGCCATGCCCGCCTTGGCCGGGTCGACCAGCGCCAGCGCCTGGCCGTCGACCAGGCCGGCGGACAGCCCCATCCCGGCGCCGGTGATGAGCATCGGGGCGGCGAGCAGCAGCACGGTGGCGGAGGGGGAGAGCAGGGTGAGGGCGAGGTCGCCGGCCACCAGGCAGGCCAGGCTGAGGAGGACCAGGGTGAGCGGGCGCACGCCGCGGGAGACCAGTTTGGCGGCGAGCATCGGCAGGACCAGCACCGGTGCGGTGAGCAGCAGCATCACCAGCCCGGCGGAGCCGGTGCCGCGGCCGGTGACGGCGGTCAGGTAGCTCGGCAGGTAGGTGAGCACGGTGACGAAGCCGAAGGAGGCGGCCACCGGCACCAGGCACAGGCCGAGGAAGCGGCGGTCGCGCAGCACGCCGAGGTCCAGCATCGGGTGGGCGCTGCGGTGCTCGACGGCCACGAAGACGCCGAGTGCGGCGACCGCGCCGAGGAACAGTCCGAGTACGCCCGCGCTGCCCCAACCCCACTGGGAGCCCTGGACGATGGCGGTGGTGAGCAGCGCCATGGCGAGCACGGACAGCGCGCTGCCGGGGACGTCGATCCGCCCGCCGCCGGTGGTGCCGGCGCCGGCGGGTGCGGCGGTCGCGGCGGCCACGGCGCGGGCGATCGCGGGCAGGGCGAGCAGGACGAACGCCAGGGCGGCGGCGTGCAGCGCGAACACCCAGCGCCAGCCGAGGCCCTGCACCAGCACGCCGGCCAGCGACGGGCCGAGGGCGACGCCGGCCCCGGCGACGGTGCCGAACAGCGCGAAGGCCCTGGCGCGGGCCGGGCCGTCGAAGACGGTGGAGAGGATCGCCGCGCCGCAGGAGAAGATCGCGGCGCCGCCGATGCCGGTGAGGGCCCGGGCGGCGTCCAGCCACAGGACGTCGGGGGCGACGGCGCCGGCGAGCGAGCCGAGGGCGTAGAGGGCGACGCCGGCGGCGAAGGCCCTGGCCCGGCCGATGGCGTCGGCGACCGAGCCCCAGACCAGGGTGAAGCACGCGAAGGCCACGTTGAAGGCGTTGACCACCCACTGGAGCGGGGCGAGGTCGGCGTGGGTGTCGGCGCCGATCCGGGGGAGGGCGACCGCGGTGCCGGAGATGGACATCGGGACGACGAAGACCGCGAGGAGGACGGCGGCGAGGACGGGCGTGCGGACGGGGCGCCGCCGCTGGTCGGGGGCACCGGACGGCGCGGGCCGCGTGGCCTGCGGGGTCTGTGCGCTCTGCGTGCTCAAGGGGGGCGTGACTCCAGGCTTGAACCGGCCACGGGGTGGCCAGGTACGGATTTGATCGAACCTAAAGCTGCCATGGCGTCGAGGTACGATGCAACCCATACCTTCGAGGAGGAGGAACCGATGCCCGATGCCGAAGGCCACCCCTCTGTCGGGGAGATGGACCTGCGCACCGTCCTGGGCGCGCTCGCCGACCCGCTGCGCTTCGGTGTGGTCGCGGCCCTGCTGCGGGAGGGCGAGGGGGCGGCGCGCACCTGCGCCTCCTTCAACCTCCCGGTCTCCAAGTCCACCCTCACCCACCACTTCCGGGTGCTGCGCGAATCCGGCCTGATCCGCCAGGTCGACCGCGGCAACAGCCGGGCCGCCACGCTGCGCCGCGAGGACCTCGACCGGCGGTTCCCGGGGCTGCTCGACCTGGTCCGCGCCGACTCCTGACCGCGGGACAGGCTCAAGCGGAGGTCAAGGAACCTTGACCTCCGCTTGGGTCCGACCCTGGCTGACACCGTGTCAGACTGTGCGCCCCGCAGGCCGATGAGGAGATTCCGGTGGATCTGGCGCGCCCCCTGATCGAGGACTTCCCCGCACACCCGGACGGCGATCCGGCCGGCGCCCTGGCCCGGGCCGTCCGTGCCCGCCGCACCGCCCTCGGCCTGACCCTCCCCGACCTCGCCGTCCGCGCCGGCCTCCCCGAGGCCGACGTCCGGGCCGTCGAGGCGGGGCACGCGATGCCGACGCTGGCGCTGCTCGCGGTGCTGTCGCGGGCCCTGCGCACGGAGCGGCCGGGGAGTGCTCAGGCCGGTTCGTAGGAGGTCCCGCCGACCAGGGCGCGGGCCTGGCGGGAGTCCATCGGGTGGGCGAAGAGGTACCCCTGGCCGAGCGGGCAGCCCATGGCGGTGAGCAGGTCGCGCTGGTCGGGGTGTTCGATGCCCTCGGCGATGACCTGGACGCCGAGGGTGTCGGCGATCCGGGTGATGCCCTCGACCAGGGCGTACTGCTGGGGCGAGTGGCCCAGGCCGTCGATGAAGGACTTGTCGATCTTGAGCAGGGAGATCGGGAACTCGCGCAGGTAGGACAGCGAGGAGTAGCCGGTGCCGAAGTCGTCGATGGCGATGCCGACGCCGAGCCCGGACAGGGTGGCCATGTCGGCGTGGATGCGGTCGTCGCGGCGCATCAGCACCGACTCGGTGAGCTCCAGGACGAGGGTGTGCGGGTCGATGCCGGTGGTGGCCAGTGCCCGGCGGACCACGTCCACGAACCCGGCGTCGCGGAACTGGCGGGCGGAGACGTTGACGTTGACCCGCAGCGGCGGCCGGCCGGCGGCCGTGCGGGCCGCCGAGCTCGCGGCCTGCCAGACGGCGACCTCCTGGGCGGCGCGCTCCAGCACCCAGGCGCCGAGCGGGACGATCTGGCCGCTCTCCTCGGCGAGGGCGATGAACTCGTCGGGCAGCACCATGCCGCGCCGGTCGTGCGGCCAGCGGACCAGCGCCTCGAAGGCGACCAGGTCGCCCGAACGCAGGTCGACGATCGGCTGGTAGTACAGCTGGAAGGCCGATTCCGCGATCGCCGAGTCGAGGTGCTCGTTCAGCTCGTGCCGCTCCACCATGCCGGTCTGCAGGGCCGGCCGGTAGTGGCGCCACTGGCGGCGGCCGGCCGCCTTGGCCGAGTAGAGCGCGAGGTCGGCGTGGGTGAGCAGCTCGGTCGCGTCCACGCTGTCCTCGGTGGTCGCCACGCCGATGCTGGCCGTCACCCGCACCGCGCCCGACTTGAGCTTGAACGGCTCGGCGAACACCGCCAGCACCGAGGCCGCGATGGTGTCCACGTCGGAGGGCCGCCTCGCGTCCTCCACCAGGACGGCGAACTCGTCGCCGCCGAGCCGGGCGGCGGTGTCCGAGGTGCGCAGCGCGGTGGAGACCCGCAGCGAGACGGCGACCAGCAGTTCGTCGCCGACCGCGTGCCCCTGGGTGTCGTTGACCACCTTGAAGTCGTCCAGGTCGATGAAGAGCACCCCGGTGACCGCCCCGCTGCGCTCGCCCCGGGACAGCGCGTGGCCCACCCGGTCCTGGAACAGCACCCGGTTGGCCAGGCCCGTCAGCGAGTCGTGGAAGGCCCGGTGGGTCAGCTCGCGCTCCATCTGCCGCTGCTCGGTCACGTCGCGAAGGGTGAGCACGAGGGCGCCGACGGTCGGGTCCGCGCGCAGGTCGTTGAAGCGGACCTCGGCCTCGATCGGGGTGCGGTCCTGGCGCAGCAGCCGCCAGTGCTCGCGCGGCTGCTCGTCCCGGGGCGGGTCGGCCGCCTCGCGCATCCGGGCCAGCGCCTTGCCGACCTCCCTGCTGTCCTCGGGCGGGACCAGGTCGGTCAGCAGGGTGCCGGTCAGGTCCGGGCGGCCGAGCACCGTCTCGGCGGACGGGGAGGCGTAGCGGACGCCGTCGTCGGCGTCGAGGATCAGGATGACGTCGCTGGCGTTCTGCACCAGGGTGCGGAAGTACAGCTCGCTGTTGCGGCGGGTGACCTCCCGGCTGAGCACCACCCGCTCGACGGCGAGGGCCGCCTGGGCGGCGAGGATCTCCAGCGAGCTCCACAGGCTGGTCAGCTCCTGCTCGGTGCCGGTGACGATGAGCGCGCCGATCAGCGGGTCGCCGGAGGGCCGCTCGGCGAGGGTCAGCGGACAGACCAGGGCGTACGGCATGCCGCCGGGCCGGGCGGGACCGGGCCTGGGGGCGGGCCTCGTGCCGGGCGGTTTCGTGGTGCTCGCCTTCGTGGTGCCCGTCTTCGTGTCGGCCGCCTTCGTGTCACCCGTCTGCGCGGGGCCGGGAGCGTCGGCGGCGGCCAGGCCCAGGGAGGCCACCGGCAGCAGCAGGGTCTCCCGGGAGGCGGCGAGCCGGAGCACCTGGTCGGACGGTGCGATGTCCCCCGGCACCTGCCGGGCGGAGCCGCTCCCGGCGTGCCGGACGTGCAGCACGCCGTCCTCGGTCACCGCGAGCAGGGCGACGTGCCCGGCCTCGGCCGGCATCAGTGTGGAGGCGGCGGACTGGGCGGCGTCCGCGACCTCCTCCACCGTGACGGCGGCGGTCAGCCGGGCGCCCGCCTCGCGCAGTGTCCGCTCACGGGCGACGGCCTGCCGGCGGGCGGAGACCACCACTGCCAGCCGGGCCAGCACCAGCAGGTACAGCAGGGCGGAGAAGGCGCCGATCACGCCCGCGTTGCTGGTGTTGCCGGCCAGCGCCTCGATGATCAGGATCGCCGGGGCGATCAGCGAGGCGAGGGTGAGCAGGACCAGCCGGGCGGGGCTGAGGTCCGGCTGCTGGGTGGGCACCGGCCGGGTCAGTTCGACCATCGACGGGTGCAGCGCCGCCGCGCCCCAGGCCGTGTAGAAGGCGGCCCAGCCGAGCTCGACGGGCGTGCCGATGTGCCAGGTGCCGTGCAGCTGGATCAGCCCGTACAGCACGTCGGAGACCATGATGCCGAGCGAGCCGACGGCGAGCAGCCGCAGCGCCCGGGAGCCGCCGCCGCGCGGGGTCAGCAGCCGCAGCAGCAGGGCGAGCACGACCACGTCGCCGAGCGGGTAGGCGATCGAGACGGCCTTCTGGAACCAGTCCAGGTCCGGGTTCCGGGCGTACGGGAGGATCAGGTAGATCCAGGCGAGCAGGGCCAGCCCGATGGTGGGGATGAGGGCGTCGAGCAGCCCGGCGCGGTCCTGACGGGCCGTGCGCCAGCGGATGAAGCCCAGCACGCCGATCGCGTACAGCACGTACTCGGCGAGGTAGAAGCCGTCCGCGACGGACGGGAACGGATTGGGCAGGTGCAGGATGTCCAGCTGGACGGCCTGCACCACCTCGCCCACGGTGAAACTGAGGTTGGCGAGCGCCAGCACGTACCAGAACCGTGCGTGGGCGGGCCGGTTGAGACGGACGCCGACCACGATGGCGGCGACGCCGCCCAGGCCGATGCCCGTCCACCAGATGATCCGCTGGCCGGGATTCGCGTAGTAGATGCCGGTGAACAGCACCATCCAGAACAGGTAACAGACCATCAGGCGTTGTCGCCGGCGAGTCAAGGAGGCTACCTCCTCCGCGACATCACCCCGCCGGTCGGGCGGGGGAGTTCGGGTGAGGACGGGACGGGCGGGGCGCGGGGGCCGGCCCGGGTGGGGCGGGTGCGCGCCTGCGCGCACCACTGGGGCGCCCGGTGGGGGTGCGACCGGACGTCCTCGACGGGGCATGAGTGCGTATAGTCGGAAATGTCGCACTCCCCAGCATTCTGCCGCCACAGCACGAGGTCAAGCCGGTGGACGACGCAGTAGACAGCGCACAGGGCGTACGAGCGGATGTGAGCTCCGGCCGTCACGCCGTGGTCCGCAACGACGACGGTCAGTACGCGATCTGGCCGGGCGACTTGACCGTCCCGGCCGGCTGGCGGCAGGTCCACGGGCCGGCCGGACGGGCCGACTGCCGGGAGTGGGTGGAGCGCGAGTGGCGCCCGGCCGAACTCGGCTACCCCGACGGCACCCCGGTGCGGCGGGCGGCGGCCGGATTCGCGGACACGGTGCACGGGTTGTTCCGCGCGCGAGCGGCGCACGACCCGGACGCGGTCGCCGTCGTCGCCGAGGGCGCCACCCTGAGCTACCGCGAACTCGACCTGCGCAGCGACCGGTTGGCCACCGTGCTGCGGGCGCGCGGGACCGGCCCGGAGCGGGTGGTGCCGGTCTGCCTGGAGCGCGGGGTGGGGCTGGTGACCGCCTGGCTGGCCGTGCTCAAGGCCGGCGGGGCCTTCCTGCCGCTGGATCCGGGCCACCCGCCCCGGCGGCTGGCCCGGCTGGTGGAGGACTGCGGGGCGCGGGTGGTGGTCGCGGAGGGTGACGGGAGGTTCCCGGCGGAGACCGGAGCCCGGGTGCCGGTGCTCGGGCCGGAGGCCGGCCGGTCCGGGGAGGCGGGCGAGACCGGGGAGAGCGGGAGTCCTCGGGAGTTCGGGGAGTTCCGGTGCGATGACGGGGCCGTCCCGGACGACCTCGCCTACCTGATCTACACCTCCGGCACGACCGGCCGCCCCAAGGGAGTGCCCGTCACCCACCGCGCGCTGCTGTTCACCCTGGACCGGATCGTCCACGCCTACCGGCTGCGCCCCGGCGAACGCGTCCTGCAACTGGCCGCGCTGGGCTCCGACACCGCGCTGGAACAGGTGCTCGGCGCGCTGCTCGCGGGCGCGACCGTGGTGCTCGGCGGGGGCGGGACGGCCGGCGGCACCTGGGCGCCCACCGAGCTGGCCGGCCGGCTGCCCGGGCTGGGCCTGGCCGTCGCCGACTTCACCCCCGCCTACTGGCACCACCTGCTCGACCTGCTCCCGCCCGGCGGACCGGGCCCCGAGGGGCTGCGGCTGGTCGTGGTCGGCGGGGACGCCGTGCACGCCGCGGACTGCCGGCACTGCCTGGACCGGCTGCCGGGCGCCCGGCTGCTCAACGCGTACGGGGTCACCGAGGCGGCCGTCACCTCGACGCTCTGCGAGGTCACGCCGGAACTGCTCGGAGCCGGAGCCGGAGCCGGAGCCGGCAGCGGAAACGGCGGGGCGGGCGGCGGCGCCGCGGCGCCCGTGCCGATCGGGCGGCCGCTGCCCGGGGTACGGGTGCACGTGCTGGACGCCCGGCTGCGGCCCGTCCGGCCCGGGGAGAAGGGCCAGATCCACCTCGGCGGGCCCGGCCTCGCCCGGGGCTACTGGCGGCAGGCCGGACTCACCGCCGAGGCCTTCCTGCCCGACCCGTACGCGCCGCTGCCCGGCGAGCGGATGTACCGCACCGGCGACGCCGGGCGGTGGCGGACGGACGGGCGGCTGGAGATCCTCGGGCGCTTCGACGACCAGGTCAAGGTGCGCGGGCACCGGGTGGACCCGGCCGAGACCGAAGCCGTGCTGGCCGCGCACCCGGACGTCCGGCAGGCCCGGGTCGTGGCCGACGGCCGGGCGGCGGACGGCAGCCGCACGCTCACGGCGTACTACACGCTCGCCCCCGGGTCGGCCGGCGGGGCGCGGGACATCCGGGCGTTCCTGGCCGAGCGGCTGCCCGAGTACCTGGTGCCGGCCGAGTTCGTGCCGCTGGAGGCGATGCCGCTCACGGCGGCGGGCAAGATCGACCGGCGGCGGCTGCCGCACGCGCCGGTGCGCTCCCCGGCGCCGGGCCGCCCCTCGCCCCCGGCACCGGTGCCCGGTGCGGGGGGAGCGGAGGGAGCCGTGGGGACGGTGGAGGCGGCCGTCGGGCAGCTGTGGGCCGAGCTGCTCGGCGTCGAACACGTCGGCCCGGACGGCGACTTCTTCGCGCTCGGCGGCACCTCGCTGCTCGCGATGGAGATGCTGGCGCGGGCCCGGATCATGTTCGGCATCGATGTCGGGCAGGTGCGCGCCCTCACCCGGGCGCTGCTGCGCGAGCCCGTCCTGCGGGCCTTCGCGGGGACGCTGAACGCGGCGCGCGCGGACGTCCCCGCGGGCGCCGAGCGGGAGGCCGGTCTCGACTGGTTCGCGGAGGCCCGGCTCGACGAGGACCTCGGTCAGTCCTGGAACCCGGCCCCCTCCCGGGCCGACCCCGCCGAGATCCTGCTCACCGGCGCCACCGGCTTCTGCGGCGCCCACCTGCTGCACGCGCTGCTCGCCACCACCCGGGCGCGCGTCCACTGCCTGGTCCGGGCGCCCGACGAGGAGCACGCGCTGGAACGGCTGCGGGCGGCACACCAGCGCTTCCTGCGACAGGACCTGGCCGACCGGCGGGTGGTACCGCTGGTCGGCGACCTCACCCGGCCGCGGCTCGGCCTGGCGGACAGCCGCTTCGACTGGCTGGCCGAGCACCTGGACGCGATCCACCACCTCGGCGGGCAGGTCAACTTCCTCTACCCGTACCACCAGTTGAGGCGGCCCAACGTCGGCGGAACCCGGGAGGTGGTCCGGCTCGCCGGGCACAGCCGGGGCATCCCCGTGCACTACCTCTCCACCCTCGCCGTGCTGGCGGGCTTCGGCGCGGCCGGCGTCCCGAAGGTCACCGAGCGGACCCCGCTCGCCCACCCGGAACGGCTCGGCGTCGGCTACGTCGAGAGCAAGTGGGTCGCCGAGCTGCTGCTGCACAACGCGGCCGCCGCCGGGCTGCCCGTCACGGTGCTGCGCACCAACGACGTCACCGGGGACCTCGCCGGCGGGGTGATGAACACCGGCACCGAACTGTGCGCGCTGATCGCCTACTTGGCCGACAGCGGGACCTGCCCGGACGTGCGGCTGCTGCTCGACTTCGTCCCCGCCGACCGCTTCGCCCGCGCCGTCGCCCACATCGCGGGCCACGCACCCGCCGCCGGGGAGGTCTACCACCTCACCTCCCCGCGGCCCGGCGTCCTCGCCGACCTCGCCGAGCGGCTGCGGGCGCGCGGCCACCGGATCGCCCGGCTGCCGTACGGGGACTGGGTGCGGCGACTGGTCCGGTTCGCCGCGGGGAACCCGACGCACCCGATCGCGCCGTTCGTCCCGCTGTTCGTGGACCGCGCGCCGGGGTCGGAACTGTCGATCAGCGAGATGTACTTCCGGCCGGTCTTCCCGCTGTTCGAGCGGACGAACGCGGACGCGGCGCTGGACGGCAGCGGGATCGAACTACCCCCGGTGGAAGCCGGGTTGATCGACCACTACCTGGCCGGCCTGGAGCGCGAGGGCTTCCTGCGGGCGGCGTCCGCATGAGCCCCGCCGGCGCGCCGGACGCGGGCCCCTTCGACGCGCCGGACATGAGCCCCTTCGGCGTGCTGGACGTGCGCCACGGGCCCGCGGACGGGCCGGTGGCCTTCGGTGGGCGGCTCGGACCGCCCGCCGCCGGGGAACTGCTGGCGGCGTACCGGCACGGGCTGTTCCCGCTGCCGGCGGCCGACGAGTACGCGAGCGCGTACAACGAGGCGGTGTACGGGGACGCCGTGGAGGCGGGCGAGGTGGCGCTGCTGCCGGGCGGGGCGGACCCGTACGTGCTGGCCTGGTGGTCGCCCGACCCCCGGCCGGTGATCGCCCCCGGCGGCGTCCGGCTCGGGAGCCGGCTGGCGCGGCGGCTGCGCAACCGCTCCTCGTGGTGGACCAGCGCGGACCGGGCCTTCGGGCGGGTGCTGGCCGCCTGCGCCGAGGCGCGTCAACCGGTCTGGCTCACCGAGGAGTTGGCGGCGACGCTGATGCGGCTGCACGAGCTGGGGGCGGCGCACAGCGGAGAGGTGTGGGAGGGGGAGGAGCTGATCGGCGGGGTGTTCGGGGTCGCGGTCGGGCCGGTGCTGAGCCTGGACTCGATGTTCCACCGCCGCCCTGACGCCGCCCGGGTCGCCGTCGCCGACCTCGGGGCGCGGTTCGGCGCGGCGGGCGGCCGACTGCTCGACGCCCAATGGGACGGGCCGCACGTGCGGAGCCTGGGGGCCGAGCCGATGGCGCGCTCGCGCTACCTCGCGGAGCTGTCGGGCGAGGTCGGGGCCGTCATCCCCGACGGGGCGCCGCTGTCGGCAGCGCGGCTGGGACGACCGTCCTGACCTGTTGTTAAACCTATTCGTCGGGGCTTTTTGGCGCGACTTCGACAAACTTATTCCCCGTCAGTAACATGACGCCGCGTGTTCAAGCGCTCCATAGGCAGGGCCGCCGGCCCCGCCGTCCTCACCCTCGTCCTCGCCGGGGCCGCCGCGTGCGGGCCGACCAGCCCCGGCTCCTCCCAGGCCGGTGTCGCACCGGCCGCCGCCACC